>JBILSO010000091.1:0-4201 GCA_044372065.1 Candidatus Planktophila sp.
GTTCAACAATTGGCGAAGGTGCAGTTGGCGATTGGGGTGGAGTCTTAACTCGAGAGAGCTATGGAGCGTCACCTTTTGTCAGCGCAATTCCATACATAGTTTTCTCGGCCACGATGATCATCGGTAGGTTCTCGGGTGATTTCTTAGCTACAAAATTCGGAGCCGCAAGGGTTTTAGCAAGCGGGGGATTGATTGCCTCAATTGGAATGACTACTGGCTTGTTAATGAACTCAACGACTGGGGCGATCTTTGGTTGGTTCTGGATGGGTACTGGACTCTCGGTTGCGATCCCGCTGCTCTTTAGCGCAGTTGGATCGATGGCAAACACACGCTTTGCTGGTCAGATGGCACCGGCACAAGCGGTAGCAATGGTTTCAGGAATTTCATATTTCGGTTTCATCGTAGGTCCACCATTTATTGGCTTTATCTCAGATGCGACAACGCTACGCACTGCACTGTTCATCCCAGCGGTACTAGCACTGGCAATAGTGGCAAGCGCTAAGTTCGCGAAGAGTGCGTAGCGCTAGTTCGTTTTAGGTTACTTGTTGGCCAGACGTGCTTCGCGGCGAATGCGCTGCTCTGCAGGATCTGGAACTGGAACCGCTGAAATTAATCGGCGCGTGTAATCACTCTTTGGATGCTGCAAGATCTGATCGCGGTCACCAACTTCAACGAGTTCACCATTTTGCATAACCGCAATTCGGTGAGCCAAGATGTCAACGACAGCTAAGTCATGTGAAATAAAGAGGCAAGCAAAGTTTAGTTTTACTTGAAGTTCTTGTAGCAGATCTAGAAAGCGCGCTTGAACAGATACATCAAGTGCTGATGTTGGTTCGTCGGCAATCAATAGATCAGGTGTTAGCGCAAGTGCGCGCGCAATACCTACGCGCTGACGTTGACCACCAGAAAGTTCGTGTGGGTAACGGTTGCGGTAGCTACGTGGCAATTCAACTTGATCAAGCAGATCTTCAACGCGATGCGCAAGTGCTTCACCTTTAGCTTCACCTGCAAGGAAGAGCGGCTCGCCAATTGATTCACCAATTGGAAGACGTGGGTTTAGCGATGAAGCAGGATCTTGAAAGACGATACCTGTATGGCGGCGAATTTTGGAGAGCTCTTTTGAACTTGCGTGGCTAATATCTTTGCCCACGATCTCAAGGCTTCCTTCTTTAATTGGAATCAAGCCAATTGCAGCACGACCAATTGTGGTTTTACCGGACCCTGACTCACCAACGAGGCCAAGAATCTCGCCTGGATAAATTTCGAGGCTAACATTTTTAGCGGCAATAAATTCAGGGATGCGTCCACGCTTTGGATAGGCCACAGTGACGTTATCTAACTTAAGCACTGGCTGCGGCTTTGCTTTTTCATTGTAAGGAAGTGCGCGGCGTGCAGATGTACCAAGTTTTGGAACCGCAGCAAGAAGTTGTTGTGTGTACGGATGCGCTGGTCGATTAAAGATTTGATCAGCTGTGCCATGTTCGACGGTGTGACCATCTTTCATCACCAAAATCTCATCTGCCATATCAGCAACTACACCCATGTCGTGCGTGATCAAAAGAATCGCTGAGTTGAGTCGATCTTTAAGATTACGCATCAAATCGAGAACTTCGGCCTGAACAGTTACATCTAGAGCGGTAGTTGGTTCGTCTGCAACCAATAGCCCTGGATCGCAAGCAAGAGCTTGAGCGATCATTGCGCGCTGGCGTTGTCCGCCTGATAACTGGTGTGGGTATTTATCGATTGAAATTTCCGGATCTGGAATTTCAACCATGGTTATCAATTCAAGTGCGCGTTCGCGTGCCTCTTTTGGACCCATTTCAAAGTGGGTTCGCAAGGTTTCGATAATCTGAAAACCAATTGTGTAAACCGGGTTTAGAGCAGTCATTGGCTCCTGGAAAATATAAGCGACTTCTTTTCCACGATACTTGCGAAGAGTTGCACCCTTAGCGCCTAACATCTCTTGACCTTTAACTTTAACGCTTCCGTTCATGCGCGCGTTGGTAGCAAGAAGGCTCATCAGACCCATCGCGGTGGTTGATTTTCCTGATCCAGATTCGCCAACGATTGCCAGTACTTGACCGGGGTTGACATCAAAGTTCATATCGACGGCAGCTGGATACCAAGTTCCATCTACCCAGAACTCAACCGTAAAATCTTTGACCTTTAGTACTGGCTCGCTCATCGAACTACCTTTCGTGAGAGACTATTGACATGACTAATCCGGAGATCTACCGCGCAAGAAGTAGTTACTTCTTCGCTGGTTTCAGTTATTTTCTTTGCGCTGGCCTCACGGCACAAAGTTTTTTTGTAGAAACTCGTGATAGTTTCATTGCGACCCTGAGTTGGTCGCTGCTGATCTGCTATCTCTTTCACCTCGCATTTATCCGCCCCAAGGTGACTATTTTCGATGAGGGAATCACAATCACTAACCCACTTCGCGAAGTCACTGTCGGTTGGGATCAGGTTTCGGAGATCAGCGCCAAATTCTCCATGTATGTCAGTATCGGCAGCGAAAAAATCTTCGCTTGGGCTGCTCAAGCTCCAGGCCGATATCACAGCAGAACTATTCACTCCGCTGAACTCAAAGGGCTTTACATTCCCGACACCAACAGCATGCGCGCTGGCGAATCTCCGCGTAGTCACTCTGGAGTAGCTGTAGCTCTTGCTCGAATTCGTCTTGACGCTTTCGATAAGAATCAAACTATCGGCGCCAGATACAGTTCTAATTTTAATCGAAATGGACTTGCTGTTCTTGGAACTCTTTTTGCCGTCGCTGTTCTTCTTACTTTCATTTGAGTTTAAAATTTGCGCGGTAAGTGAGTTAGACATTGGCAGCTGCATTTCGTGCTTGAACTTTCGCGGTTTCTTTATCTTTCTTTGTTAAACGTCGACGCTGACGTGGATCAAAGGCGTCGCGAAGACCATCGCCGATAAAGTTAATTGAAAGTGCAATCGTAATAATTAGCAGACCTGGCCACCAGAAGAGCCATGGGCGAGTAGTAAATGAGTCTTGGAACTGGCTAATTAGTGAACCAAGGGACACATCTGGTGCAACCACACCGAAGCCTAAGAATGAAAGCGCAGTTTCAAGCAAGATAGCACCTGACATTAGGAGAGTAATCGAAACAATAATTACGCCCACTGCGTTTGGCAGAATATGCTTAAAAATAATTCGACGATTGCTAGCACCGGCAACGCGGGCTGCATCAACAAACTCAAGCTCTCGTAGTTTTAGGAACTCTCCACGTACTAACCGCGAGAGTCCGGTCCATGCGAATAACCCAAGATAGAAGGCTAAGAAACCGACGCCTAGGTTTCCGAAGTGATAACCCACTACAGAACCGATGATGATTGATGGAATCGTGATGATGAAGTCGGTAAAACGCATCAATACTGAGTCAACCCAGCCGCGGAAATAGCCTGAAATTGCACCAACTGTGATTCCGATAGTGCCAGCAAGTAGGCCAATAACAAAGGCAACGTAAAGAGATCGTTGCGCTCCGCGCATTACCATTGCAAAATAATCATGACCAATATCGTCTTGGCCAAATGGATGCATACCAAGGCCCATTCCAGTACCGTCAATAAAGGATGGAACTGCATCTAAAGTCGGGCAGCCTACGATTCCGGGTGGGCAACCTTCGGTGCGAAGATCTAGCAGTTCATCGAAGCCATGTTTCCACCAACCCGGAATTGTCCAAGGACCAATCTTGGTTTCAAGGGCGGTAAAGACCATCATGACAAGAGAAGCAAGTACAAATACAGATGTCATTGCAGCTTTATGTCGCACGAAACGACGGAATACGATTTGTCCTTGGCTTAAGCCTTCAGTCTCTTTATTAAAGATCGCTTGCTCACCTGAGAGTTCTGAAACCACAGGGGCCTTTTTTTTGCGAAGAGCCATTACTTACCTCCTGAGCCAGCGCGAATTCGCGGATCTAAAGCTGAGTAGAGCAGGTCTGCAACAAGGTTTGCTGCGACCGCTAAGAAACCTGTCAAGAGGAAAACTCCCATAAGCAAATTGAGGTCATAAGTATTAATCGCTTGATTAAAGAGTGTTCCCATTCCGATCCAGCCAAAGATGCGTTCGGTAATAATCGCACCGCCGATAATTGAGACGAAGTCGACGACCATAATTGTTGTAAGCGGAATCATGGTGTTGCGGAAAGCATGGCGCATTATCACGGTACGTTCGGTG
>JBILSO010000029.1:0-13082 GCA_044372065.1 Candidatus Planktophila sp.
CAACGAACATTTCTTTCTTAGCGAATGCAAAGTATTTTGATGGAACTATCTGTCATCGCCTGACTACACAAGGACTCTTTGTATTGCAGTGCGGTGATCCAACTGCGCAAGGTGCAGGTAGTCCAGGAGGATGGGTTGGATACAAGGAAGAGAATTTGCCAAAAGCTGGTGCAAAGAACTATCCAGCAGGGACACTTGCTATGGCAAATAGCGGTCCTGGTACGAATGGAAGCCAATTCTTCTTAGTTTATGCAGATACGCAACTTGGTCCTGATTACACAATCTTTGGGCGAATTACTTCAGGGTTAGATCTACTGAAGAAGATTGGCGAAGTCGGTGCTTATAAAGTTGAATCAGATGGGCAGGCCTATTACGCACCCGATGGTTTTCCAATTCAACTAGTTGTTATTGAAAAGGCGACTGCCAAGTAAGAGTTAATTGGTGTGAATTATTTTGAAGGCTTCTGCAATTCTTCCTTCAGGTAATCCACCAAGGCCAGCATTTCGCTGACCCCACTCGCGCACCATGTTCTCAAGTTCCTTATTGTGAGCAGTCTGCGAAACATGGCTCTGAAGAGCTGCCATCTTTAAATCAAAGGTATCGGTGATATCTACGAAGTGATCAGGTTGTGCAAAGCCCATCATCCACACTTCCTTAACGCGCCAAGGTGCAAGGCCTTCGTTATCAAGTAAATCTGTAAAGGCAAATGGATTACGTGCGTCGGGATAGACCGCCTGTATTGCAGCTTCACCGGCTGCTAAGTGATCTGGATGGCTTGCACCAATGCGCTCCCAGTTACGTTCTGGAGATTGGCAGACCATGCGATCTGGTTGTGAAATACGAATCTGTCGAACTAAATCTTTTCGAAGTGCCAAGGTTGGCTCAAGGTGTCCATCGACATAGTTCAAGAAGGTGATGTCGGAGACTCCGATAGCTGCACCTGCTGCACGTTGCTCACGTTGGCGCACCGCAGGCATCTCTTCCTTTGTATATCCGGACTCTTCGCCACCTTGATCACCGTTGGTGCAGAAGACATAGGAGACGTGAATCCCAGCCTTGACCCACTTTGCGATGCTTCCGCTTGCGCCAAAGTCTGAATCATCAGGATGTGCATTAATAACTAATACACGCGATATTTCGGAATCGTTAAGAGGCTCCATGTTGGCCGATCCTAATAGACTCCCGCGCATGAACGAAATGGCAACGCCTGCAGATGCCTTGATTGAAGGTCTCAATCCAGCGCAGCAGGCTGCCGTTATTCACACGGGTGGCCCATTACTTGTTGTTGCTGGTGCTGGCTCTGGAAAAACTCGCGTGCTGACACGACGCATTGCTTATTTGATGGCAGCGCGAGGAGTTCGCCCTTACGAAATTTTGGCAATTACTTTCACCAATAAAGCCGCTGGAGAAATGAAAGAACGTGTTGCTGAACTCGTTGGCCCTGTCGCAAAATCTATGTGGGTCTCAACATTTCACTCTGCATGCGTTCGCTTACTCCGCCTTGAGGCACACCGCTTAGGATTTTCAAATTCATTTAGTATCTATGACTCGGCTGACTCTCTTCGCCTTGTCACTATTGTCGCTAAAGAGCTCAACCTGGATCCCAAGCGCTACCCGCCTCGTCAATTTCAATCGATGATCTCCAATGCCAAGAACGAGTTACTTGGCCCTCAGGATTATCTCAACGCAACAACGAACCAATTTGAGCAAGTTGTTGCAGATGTTTATGCGGCTTACCAGAAGCGATTGCAATCAGCGAATGCTATGGATTTTGATGATCTGATTTTGAATACTGTGAAAGTAATTCAGCGTTTTCCTGAAGCTAAGGCACGAATGCGTTCGCGCTTCAAACATATCTTGGTCGATGAATACCAGGATACAAATCATGCCCAATACATCCTTGTTCGCGAACTTACGGGTTCCCTTGAAGATGGGACACCTCCTGCCGAGCTCTGTGTAGTAGGAGATGCCGATCAATCGATATATGGCTTTCGTGGTGCGACGATTAGAAATATTCTGCAATTTGAACTTGATTATCCAAATGCGACGACTGTCTTACTCGAACAGAATTATCGCTCGAGCCAGAACATTCTTAACGCCGCCAACGCCGTCATTACACAGAACTCTTCGCGAAAAGAGAAGAACCTCTGGTCGGAGTCAGGACCTGGCGCACCACTTGTCGGTTATGTTGCCGAGTCCGAACATGATGAGGCTGAGTTTGTTAAGGATGAGATTCGTTCTTTGCAGCGCAACGGAACATCAGAGCCTGGAGATACTGCGATTTTCTATCGCACCAACGCACAATCACGCGTCTTTGAAGAAGTTTTCATGCGGGCTGCCCTTCCTTACAAAGTAGTTGGAGGTCTTCGGTTCTATGAACGCAAAGAAGTGAAGGATCTCCTTGCCTATCTTCGCGTGCTTGCAAACCTTGAGGATGAAATCTCGTTGCGACGAATCATTAATATTCCTAAGCGCGGAATCGGTGATCGCGCTCTAGAAGAAGTCGACCGCTTCGCAGCGATGCAAGGCATCACATTTTGGCAAGGTCTTAACCGTTGCGCAGAAGCACAGGAAGTTCCATCGCGAGCCGCGGGTTCAATTCTGCAATTTGTCTCAATGATGAGTGCGCTTGCGGTATTGGTAGAAGCAAAGACAAGACCATCAGTGATTACTGAAGCCATTCTTGAACAATCGGGTTTATTGGCTGAGCTTGAAGCAAGCTCTGATCCGCAAGATGAGGTTCGAGTGGAGAACCTGAAAGAACTTGTGGCCGTTGCTATGGAGTATGAGGAACGTCCCTTTGACGCACTGGCAGAAGACGAAGAAATTTCCCTCGCTGGTTTTCTTGAAAAGGTGTCACTGGTTGCAGATGCTGATGAGATTCCAGATGGTGAAGATCATGGCGGAGTTGTCACGCTAATGACACTGCATACTGCTAAAGGTCTTGAATTCCCCACTGTATTCCTCACCGGCATGGAAGATGGAATTTTTCCGCACTCACGAACATTTGATGATAAAGATGAGATTGAAGAAGAGCGACGACTTGCCTACGTTGGTCTCACTCGCGCAGAAGAGCGACTCTATATATCGCGCGCTGAATATCGATCATCGTGGGGAGCGCCTAATTACAATCCACCATCACGTTTTCTCGACGAAATTCCTGAAGAACTTATTCAGTGGCGCAATGAGGGGCGTTCACGTTTTACATCAACATCTTCTCTGCGAACTTCACGTGTGGCATCTGCTCCGCCTCCTCGCGCAACCGGAAAGAAGAGCAGTGCAATGGTCTTAGCTGTTGGTGAGCGTGTGTCACATGACACATTTGGTCTTGGCACCGTTGTTGGTGTTGCTGGAGAAGGCGATAAGTCAGAAGCCACCATCGACTTCGGAGATTACGGCCAGAAGCGCCTTCTTCTTCGCTACGCGCCGGTCGAGAAGCTCTAGCGCGGGCTCTAAGATGGGCACAGTGAAATTTGGCACGACCACAATGGCGACTAATACCAACAATAAAGGAGTGATCTAGTGGATCTCTTTGAATATCAGGCTCGCGATCTCTTCGAAAAACATGGAGTCCCAGTTCTTGCCGGTGCAGTTGCAACGACTGCAGACCAGGCATTTGCTGCGGCATCCAAGATGGGTGGACGTGTTGTTGTTAAGGCGCAGGTAAAAGTTGGCGGACGCGGCAAAGCAGGCGGAGTAAAGGTTGCCGAAAACGCAGAGGAAGCGCGCGATAAAGCAGCTGCAATCCTCGGAATGGATATTAAAGGTCACACAGTTCATCAAGTGATGATCGCTCAAGCTGCACCGATTGAATCTGAATATTACTTAGCAATTTTGCTCGATCGCTCAAACCGCACATTCCTTGTGATGGCTTCAATTGCTGGCGGCATGGATATTGAAGAAGTTGCAAAGACTGCGCCAGAAAAACTTGCAAAGGTTCCAGTCTCAGCAGTTGATGGAATTTCACTTGCAAAGGCGAAAGAGATTGTTGCTCAAGCAGCCTTCCCACTAGATGTTGCAGATCAAGTTGCTGATGTTTTGGTCAAGCTTTGGGAGACATTCTCATCTGAGGATGCAACTCTTGTTGAGGTCAACCCACTCGTTAAGACAAGCGATGGAAAAGTCGTTGCTCTCGATGGAAAAGTATCACTTGATGAAAACGCCGATTTCCGCCAGAGCGATCACGAAGCACTTGTCGATCACAGCGCGACAAATCCGCTTGAGGCTCTCGCAAAAGAGAAAGGCCTTAACTACGTCAAACTTGAAGGCCAGGTCGGAATCATTGGAAATGGCGCAGGTCTTGTAATGAGTACTCTCGATGTTGTTGCCTATGCAGGTGAAAAATTTGGCGGAATGCGACCAGCGAACTTCCTAGATATTGGAGGAGGAGCTTCTGCTCAAGTAATGGCAGACGGACTCTCAATCATTCTCGGAGATAAAGATGTAAAGAGCGTATTCGTCAACGTCTTCGGTGGAATTACCGCATGCGATGCTGTTGCTAACGGAATCGTGGCTGCCCTTGAAACACTGGGTGCAACTGCTACCAAGCCGATCGTTGTGCGCCTTGATGGAAATAACGTCGAAGAGGGACGTGCGATTTTAAATGCTGCAAACCACCCACTGGTAGAGCAGCTCGACACGATGGATGGAGCAGCATCACGCGCTGCAGAATTGGCGGCGAAGTAAATGGCAATTTTTATCAATGATGCAAGCAAGGTAATTGTTCAGGGAATGACTGGTTCTGAAGGAACTAAACACACTCGTCGCATGCTCGCTTCAGGTACTGCAGTTGTTGGTGGAGTAACACCTGGCAAGGGTGGACAGAGCGTTGATATCGACGGTCATAATCTTCCCGTCTTTAATACTGTGGCAGAGGCTATGGCAGCAACTGGTGCTAATACTTCAGTTGTCTTCGTTCCACCTAAGTTTGCAAAGGCAGCTGTAATCGATGCAATTGATGCCACGATGCCACTTGTTGTTGTGATCACCGAAGGAATTCCAGTTCACGACTCAGCCTTCTTCTACACATATGCAAAAGAGAAGGGAAATACACAGATCATTGGACCAAACTGTCCAGGACTAATCAGCCCAAGTAAATCAAATGTCGGAATCATTCCTGCAAATATCACTGGTGCGGGTCCCATCGGACTTGTCTCTAAATCAGGAACTCTTACCTACCAAATGATGTATGAGCTTCGAGATATTGGATTTAGCACTGCAGTGGGAATCGGCGGAGATCCAGTAATTGGAACAACACATATTGATTGCCTTCGCGCATTCCAGGATGATCCAGAGACCACAGCGATTGTGATGATCGGTGAAATCGGCGGAGATGCAGAAGAGCGCGCAGCAGCATTTATCGCAGAGTATGTAACAAAGCCTGTTGTTGGTTATGTTGCTGGTTTCACAGCACCTGAAGGAAAGACAATGGGACATGCAGGTGCAATCGTCTCTGGCTCATCAGGAACTGCCATTGCAAAGAAAGATGCTCTTGAAGCTGCTGGAGTTAAGGTAGGTCAAACACCAAGTGAAACTGCGCGCTTTATGCGCGCCATACTCGGTCGCTAATCTCCCATGTTGCAACGCGTCCTAGGGGTCACGTTCGCACAAGCTCTTCGTAGCGCTGCAATTATTATTCTTCCTCTTGCATTTATTACTCTCATCGCTTGGGCAACTGCAGGAAGTGCAACAGGTACTACCTCTGATCCAATTCGTGCAGCAATGTGGATTTGGCTTGGCGCTCACCATGTTCACTTTGATTTAGCGCTCTCACCATCTGGAGTTGCTGGATATCTCTCTTATCTACCCATAGGTGGATTACTGCTTCCGATTGTGGCACTGCGCACAGGTTTCAAGCGCGTAATCTCAAAGCTTGATGGCGAGTACTCAAATCTTACCGGTGCCAGACTTTTCTTTGCACTCTTCTATGCAATTCTGACAGGGATGATCGCAATGTTTTCATCTTCTGCTGGAGTAAAACCACTCTGGTGGATGGCTGCAATCTTCGCCTTCCTCATAGCATTAGGTAGTTCATTTATTGCTGATCGCAGCATTTCGTTAGCAATGCCAGTAATTCTTGCACTTCGTATTGTTGCCATCTTGCTTGCTTTCGGATTTCTTATATTTACAATCTCGTTCTTTGCCAATTTTGGCCAAGCCACTCTTATTACAAAAGTTTTAGCACCAGGATTTTTTGGATCGATACTTCTCTTGATTCTCAATCTGCTCTACCTTCCCAACGTTGCTCTCGCTGGGCTCTCGTATGTGAGTGGAGCAGGATTTGCAGTCGGTGCCGGTACCCATCTCTCACCATTGACGCAAGATATTGGGCAGATTCCAGCGCTTCCTCTTCTTGCAGCGCTACCTGTGAATTCAAATAAGTGGCTATTACTTTTCTCAATTGTGATCATCGGTCTCGGTGCGCTCTTGGGTTATTGGACACTATCTCTTCAAGAACGTACCTCGTGGCAGAGCTTCTTTATTGTGATGGTGATGCTCACAATTCTCGCATACCTCGCTAGTGGTTCACTCATCACTCAAGCCATGGGCGCGGTCGGTCTATCGATCTGGCAATTCATTCTTGCTGTTGGCGGCCAACTTCTGATTGGTCTTCTTGCCTTCAAGTTCATCCCGCAAATGAGGATTTTTTCTCGATGAGAAAGATCGCGATTTTAGCTTCTGGCAGCGGAACTCTTGCTGAGGCAATCTTCGAGGCAGTTGATAAGAATGCGCTTGCTTGCAGTATTGAAGTGCTCATCTGCGATAAGACAGATGCTCCTGTTATTGAACGTGCACGCAGATACAACATTCGAGTTCACCTACATCCGATGAAAGAAGATCGCCAGCAATGGAATCGTGAACTTCTTCGCTACTTGCAATCTCTCGATCTTGATCTTGTTGTCAGCGCTGGCTTCATGCGAATTCTCGATCAGAGCGTTACTTCGTCACTTCCAATCATCAATAGCCACCCAGCGCTCTTACCTCTATTCCCTGGTGCCCATGCTGTCCGTGATGCACTGGCTGCTAGGGCGACAAAGACTGGGACCACAATTCATTGGGTAGATGCAGGCGTAGATACGGGTGAGGTTATTGCCCAAGCCGAGCTCGACATAGCACCTGACGATAACGAGGAATCACTCCACGAGCGCATTAAGATTCTCGAAAGATCTCTCATTGTTGCGACGATCGAGCAGCTGCTATCGACGATGGAGAACGGCAGATCATGACGAAGAAGAAGATCACACGAGCACTTGTCAGCGTTTATGATAAAACTGGCTTAGTCGAACTTGGTAAAAGTTTGCACTCTGCCGGCGTTGAAATTCTCTCAACCGGGTCAACTGCTGCAACGTTGCGCGATGCTGGAGTTGCTGTCACAGATGTGAGTACCTATACAGGGTTTCCTGAAATCATGGGCGGTCGCGTGAAGACTTTGCACCCGCGTATTCACTCCGGAATTTTGGCAGATCAGAGCAATCCAGAGCACCTGAAGGCAATTGCGGATTTAGATATTGCACCCTTTGATTTAGTTGTCATTAATCTCTATCCATTTGCGCAGACAATTGCATCAGGAGCATCGTTTGCCGAATGTATTGAACAGATTGATATTGGCGGACCATCCATGTTGCGTGGAGCCGCTAAAAATCATGGAAGTGTTGCTGTAGTAAGTGATCCAGCACAATATTCACTCGTTATGCAAGCTCTCACAGAAGGTGGATTTACTGCAGAGCAACGTCAACGTTTAGCCCTTGAAGTATTTAGAACTACTGCCGAATACGATCTCGCGATTGCTACCTGGCTTGGTGCAAGCAATGAACTCCCTGAATGGTTTGGCGAGATTTACACTCGTGAACACTCACTTCGTTATGGGGAGAACCCACATCAAGATGCTGCCATTTATAGCGGAGCATCTAGTGGATTCGATGGTGGCATCGTTGGCGCACAGCAGCATCATGGTAAAGAGATGTCATTTAATAATTACACTGATGCAGATGCAGCCTGGCGCGCAGCTCTAGATCACTCTGCGCCATGTGTTGCCATCATTAAGCACGCAAATCCTTGCGGAATCGCGATTGCTGGCGATATCGCATCCGCGTACCGCGCAGCACATGCCTGTGATCCAGTCTCTGCATTTGGGGGAGTCGTTGCTGCAAATCGCACGATTTCGATAGAGATGGCTACCGCACTCTCCACAATCTTTACAGAAGTCGTTATTGCACCAGGTTATGAAGATGGCGCAATCGAGATTCTTAGCGCTAAGCCATCGATTCGAATTTTGTCGTGTACTTCAACAGAAATCGCACCACTTGAGCGCAGACCAGTCTCTGGTGGAACTTTGCTACAGCGCAGCGATCTCATAGACGCTCCGGGCGATCTCTCTGCAGGATGGAAGCAAGTTTCTGGCAAGACTGTTGGAGCTGACGTCATTGCAGATCTTGAATTTGCTTGGCGTAGCGTTCGCGCTGTGAAAAGCAATGCAATATTGCTTGCAAAGGATGGTGCATCTATCGGAATCGGGATGGGCCAAGTCAACCGAGTAGATAGCGCCAAACTTGCAGTTGACCGCGCAGGCGATCGTGTTGTTGGCACAGTTGCAGCAAGTGATGCTTTCTTCCCATTTGCAGATGGCCTTGAAATTCTGACTCGCGCTGGTGTGAGCGCAGTAGTCCAGCCTGGTGGCAGTGTGCGTGATGAAGAGGTGATTACTGCCGCAAATGCTGCAGGTATTGCGATGTTCTTTACCGGCACACGGCACTTCTCGCACGCTTAAGAGGTTAAGATTTCGCCATGAGTGCAGTGATTCTAGATGGCAAGGCTTTAGCTGCCTCAATCAAAAAAGATCTCACGGCACGTACTAGCGCACTTAAAGCATCTGGCAAGGTCCCAGGACTTGGAACAATTCTAGTTGGCGATGATCCTGGTTCACATTCTTATGTTTCAGGTAAACATCGCGATTGTGAAGAAGTAGGCATCACATCTTTGCGGGTAGATCTTCCAGTATCTGCTTCACAAAGCGATGTTCTTGCCGCGATCAAGGATCTTAATAGCGCTGCAGAATGCACCGGTTACATCGTGCAACTACCTTTGCCCAAAACGATTGATACTCAAATTATTTTAGAAGCAATCGATCCTGCAAAGGATGCCGATGGCCTACACCCAATGAATCTTGGACGACTAGTGGCTGGATACGATGCTCCACTTCCATGTACACCACGTGGAATTGTTGCGCTGCTCAACCATTACAAAATAAATCTCGATGGCGCGGAAGTAGTTGTGATTGGTCGCGGCCTCACTGTTGGTCGCCCATTGGGACTCTTGCTTTCTCGTCGCCAGGAAAATGCAACAGTAACCCTGACGCACACAGGAACGAAGGATCTTGCCTTTCATACTCAACGCGCAGACATTGTGGTTGCTGCAATTGGGCAGTCACATTTCTTAAAGGCTTCCATGGTTAAAAAAGGTGCAACGCTCATTGATGTGGGAATTTCACGTACCGCCGATGGACTAGATGGAGACATCTGCCCTGGCGCATACGAGGTTGCAGGTTATGTGTCACCAATGCCAGGTGGAGTTGGTCCGATGACTCGGGCCATGTTGTTACAGAACGTTGTTGAGTCGTGCGAAAAGAATTGACCGGGTATCGCGGCGTTGCCTACGCGCTGTTAATTATCGGAATCGTGGCCGGAGTCTTCTCATTTATCCGAGTGGGCTCACTGATCATTGCGACGGCGATGGCTGTGATTGTCCTCTCAGGGCGCAAGGATGCGCCTAACCGTGGGGTAGTTTCGACCTATCTACCTATTTTGATTGCAATCTCACTTTTTGCGATGGCGATAGCCCTTCCGCGCGGGTTGTAGGCTTGCCCTAAATCAGGCTGTAAAGCCAACGTAATCAATTAAGAGGTCTCATACATGGCAAAGAAAGTCACAGTTGTCGGAAGCGGTTTCTACGGATCAACCACAGCACTTCGTCTAGCTGAATACAACATCTTCGACACAGTCGTCCTTACAGATATTCTCGAAGGTAAGCCTGAAGGTTTAGCTCTCGATATGAATCAATCTCGATCAATTGAAGGCTTTGAGACAAAGATAATTGGAGCAACAACAACTGCAGATGGCGCAGGATATGAAGCCACTGCAAATTCAGATGTTGTTGTAATTACTGCAGGACTTCCACGTAAGCCTGGTATGAGCCGCATGGATTTGATTGGCGTTAACGCCGGCATCGTCCGTGGAGTTGCTGAAAATATTGCTAAGCACTCTCCACATGCCGTCATCATTGTTGTTTCAAACCCACTTGATGAGATGACAGCGCTGACACAGATTGCAACAAACTTTCCAAAGAACCGCGTAATGGGTCAAGCTGGAATGCTCGACACAGCCCGCTTTACAAACTTTGTTGCTGAAAAGCTTGGCGTTGCAGTCTCATCGGTTAAAACTCTTACCCTTGGTTCACACGGCGACACAATGGTCCCGGTCCCAAGCCGATGCACAGTCGATGGTGTCGCACTCTCTGAGAAGTTATCGACAGAAGAGATTGCAGATCTTGTAGATCGCACACGTAACGGTGGCGCTGAAGTTGTGGCACTGCTTAAGACTGGATCTGCCTACTATGCACCTTCTGCAGCAGCTGCCCGCATGGCAAAAGCTGTCATCGAAGATTCAGGCGCAGTAATGCCAGTATGTGCATGGGTCGACGGCGAGTATGGAATCTCAGGTGTCTACCTTGGGGTTGAAGCAGCTATTGGACGTGAAGGCGTAAAGAAAGTTGTTGAAACCGCACTCACTGATTCAGAATTAGCATCCCTTAAGGAAGCAGCAGAGGCAGTTCGCACCAAGCAAGCAGATGTTCAGACACTTTAAGACTGAGAAACAATAGGTAAAGGATAGATATGAGCAAGATCAAAGTTACAGGAACAGTTGTTGAACTAGATGGCGATGAAATGACCCGCATTATGTGGCAATTCATCAAGGATTCGCTCATTCTTCCTTACCTCGACGTCAATCTTGAGTACTACGACCTTGGTATGGAGCACCGTGATGCCACAGATGACCAAGTCACCATCGATGCAGCTCATGCAATCCAGAAGCATGGCGTTGGCATCAAGTGCGCAACGATTACCCCTGATGAGGCTCGCGTAGAAGAGTTTGGTCTTAAGAAGATGTGGAAGTCTCCTAACGGAACAATCCGCAACATTCTTGGCGGCGTAATTTTCCGTGAACCAATCATCATCAGCAATGTTCCACGTTTAGTTCCACACTGGACCAAGCCAATTGTGATTGGTCGCCATGCATTTGGTGATCAGTACAAGGCGACAGATATCAAGGTACCTGGCCCAGGAAAGCTCACGCTTTCTTATGTGCCAGAAGGTGGCGGAGAGCCAATGAACCTAGAAGTATTTGATTTCAAATCTTCAGGTGTTGCGATGGCGATGTATAACGTTGATGATTCAATTCGCGACTTTGCTCGTGCATCACTGAACTACGGACTCCTTCGTAAGTTCCCTGTCTATCTCTCAACAAAGAACACTATCTTGAAGGCTTACGACGGTCGCTTCAAAGATATCTTCCAAGAGATCTACGAAGCTGAATTTAAGAAAGATTTTGATGCAGCTGGAATTTGGTATGAGCATCGTCTCATTGATGACATGGTCGCTATGTCACTTCGCATGGAAGGTGGATACGTCTGGGCATGTAAGAACTACGACGGAGATGTTCAGTCAGATACCGTCGCACAAGGTTATGGCTCACTTGGTTTGATGACTTCAGTCTTGATGACTCCAGATGGAAAGATCTGTGAATCAGAGGCAGCTCATGGAACAGTTACTCGTCACTACCGTGATCACCAGGCTGGTAAAGCAACATCTACTAACCCAATTGCATCCATCTTTGCGTGGACTCAAGGCCTTGCACACCGCGCCAAGCTTGATAACAATGCTGAACTTGCGAAGTTCGCAACGACTCTCGAGCAGGTTTGTATCCAGACCGTCGAGCAAGGCAAGATGACAAAGGATCTATCCCTACTCATCTCCAAGGATGCGCCTTATCAAACAACGCAAGAATTCCTCGATTCAATCGATGAGAATCTCAAGAAGGCAATGGCGTAATCGCTCCTTAAGTTCAGATAAAAAAGCCCGCCAGATCACTGGCGGGCTTTTTTATTGAGATTTTATTGCTTGACTAGATGCGCTCTCCAGTTGTTGCGTTGAAGAGGTGAACTGAACTCTGGTTAGCAGAGACAGTAACTGTCTGGCCAGGACGTGGTGGGTTCTTTGGATCCCAACGAACGATTACCTGAGCGCCTTCATCAGTTGCATTCGCAAATTTCACTGATGAATCAGCTGGCTTTCCGTAGACGAATGCATCTGAGCCGAGCTCTTCAACAACTTCTACAAGAACATCAAAGCCAGAAGATGCAGGAGCAAATCCTTCTGGGCGGATACCAACAGTTACTGATCCTCCAGCTGATGCTGGTACATCAATCTCAAGGTTTCCAAGCTTTGCTTTGCCACCGACAACTGGTGCAATAAGAAGGTTCATCGCAGGAGAACCGATGAAGCCGGCAACAAATGCATTTGCTGGGTTGTCGTAGAGATTTCGTGGTGTATCAACTTGCTGTAGGAGACCATCCTTAAGAACTGCAACGCGATCACCCATAGTCATAGCTTCAACTTGGTCGTGTGTTACATAAACGGTGGTGATTCCAAGACGACGCTGCAGTGCAGCAATCTGTGTACGAGTTGCTACTCGCAACTTCGCATCAAGGTTTGAGAGAGGTTCATCCATAAGGAAGACCTGAGGTTCGCGAACAATCGCGCGACCCATTGCAACGCGCTGACGCTGTCCACCTGAAAGTGCCTTTGGCTTACGATCGAGGTATGGCTCAAGGTCGAGCAACTTTGCTGCGTCACGGACGCGCTTATCGCGCTCGTCCTTTGAAACGCCAGCGATCTTCAAAGCAAATCCCATGTTCTCCGCCACTGTCATGTGTGGGTAGAGCGCATATGACTGGAAGACCATTGCGATGTCGCGATCTTTAGGTGCAACGTTAGTTACATCTTTATCGCCGATGAGAATACGACCAGC
>JBILSO010000030.1:0-12956 GCA_044372065.1 Candidatus Planktophila sp.
CGACATTCATGTCCAGGCTTTGCCCAATTTGAAAGTTCGTACCACTTCAAACCTTTGAATCCGCATGCTTGATCGATGTAGAGATACATATCCGCCATCAAATCATCATCGGGAGATGCAACATCTCCACGTTTAATTTGTGCGGCAAGCTTTGTTCCTTCTTCAATAATGAGTGCGTATGCGCTGATGTGATCAACACCGAGATTAAGGGCCTGCGTTACCGTTGACTGCCAATCTTTGAGGCTCTCCCCCGGAGTTCCGTAGATTAAGTCAACGCTGACGGATCCAAATCCAGCAGCACGCGCCATATCTACTGCACGCTTCACATTCTCTGGATCGTGGGTGCGATCAAGCACTTTGAGAACATGGGTAGAGGTGGATTGCATTCCAAAAGAGATGCGATTAAATCCTGCTGCTATGTAGCCTTCAAGCTTTTCTGCAGTAACTGAATCTGGGTTTGCCTCAAGGGTGATCTCACAATCATCAGTGAGCCCATTGCGTGCCTTAATCGCGGAGATGACCCGACCTAAATCCTTAGGTGGAATCAGTGACGGAGTTCCTCCGCCAAAGAAGATTGTCGGGACCGTTTCCGTTGGTGCGAATTCAAGTTCTTTGAGTACTGCATCAATGTAATCACCCGAGACGATCTCTAAAGTGGCACCGTCTTGGAGTTCAGATGGGGTGTAAGTATTGAAGTCGCAGTAACCACAGCGCTTTATGCAGTACGGGATATGCACGTAGAAGGAGAGCGCCACGCATTAATTGTATGTGACTTTCTCTATAGAAATTCACGAGAGCGAGTCAGGATTGTGTATTGGCCCGATAATATCTGCCTGAGAAGGTAAAAATAGATGTTTAAAGTTCTAGATTGATTGGAAAGTAGATTTAACGTGATCATCAAAGAAATGGTTGAACTCGACCCACATCTTGAGTCTTCAATACAAGAGATGTTGAAGTTGGCCTATGAAGGTGAGTTCAGTTCAGAGGATTGGGAACATACTTCAGGGGGCCTCTATTTTGTTGGTTATCTTGATGAGACGATTGTTGCTCATGGTTCGGTAGTCCCTAGAGAAATGTTGATTGATGGCCAGCAAGTAACCGTTGGTTATGTTGAGGCGATTGCCGTTTCACCCGCATATTCGGGGCAAGGTTTTGGCTCTATGCTCATGCGCAGGATTACAGAATTTTGCCGCGATAGTTATGAGCTTTCGATGCTCTCCACGGATGAAAAGAATTTCTACAAAAAGTGTGGGTGGCTTCAATTCACAGGTGAAAGTTTTATCGCTCTTAAGAATGCAGAGTTTCGCTCAGCTGATGAGGATGAGGGGTTGATGTTCCTGCCTTCAGATAAGAATGAGAGTCGGGATATTCGCCGTGCTGTTTGCCAAGCACGTAGTGGAGACTCTTGGTAGATAAAGAAGAAAGTTAACCGTCTGCTTTTCTAGCAGCTTTAATCTTCTCTATATCTGCATCAGTTGCAAGGGCGGCGACAAATGCTTCCTGTGGAACTTCTACGCGTCCCACCATCTTCATGCGCTTCTTTCCTTCTTTCTGCTTCTCAAGAAGTTTGCGCTTACGTGAGATATCTCCACCGTAACACTTTGCAAGAACATCCTTACGCATCGCACGAATCGATTCACGAGCAATGATGCGAGAACCGATTGCAGCCTGAATAGGAACTTCGAATTGTTGACGTGGGATGAGCTCGCGCAATTTGCCCGTCATCATGACGCCGTAGGCATAAGCCTTATCGCGGTGAACGATTGCGCTAAAGGCATCAACCGCCTCGCCCTGCAACAAGATATCGACCTTAACGAGATTGCCTGGCTCATCGCCGATCTCTTCATAATCAAGAGACGCGTAACCCTTGGTGCGGCTCTTAAGTTGATCAAAGAAGTCAAAAACGATCTCAGCCAACGGCAGTGTGTATCGAATTTCAACGCGATCTTCTGAGATGTAATCCATGCCGAGCATGGTTCCGCGACGATCTTGGCAGAGTTCCATGATGGTTCCGATGAAATCAGATGGGGCAAGAATTGTTGCCTTAACAATTGGTTCTTCAACAACGTTGATCTTTCCATCCGGAAATTCTGAAGGGTTGGTAACGACAAATTTCTTTCCATCTTCAAGAGTTACTTGGTAGACCACGTTTGGCGCAGTCGAGATCAGTGAGATCTTTGATTCGCGCTCAAGTCGCTCGCGCACGATCTCCATGTGCAATAGGCCAAGGAAGCCACAGCGGAATCCGAAACCAAGGGCAGCAGAGCTCTCTGGTTCGTAAACAAGTGCGGCATCGTTGAGCTGTAACTTATCGAGTGCATCGCGCAACAATGGGAAATCTGCACCATCTAGTGGGAAGAGACCAGCGAAGACCATTGGCTTTGGATCTTTATATCCAGCCAAAGCGGTCTTGGTTGGATTTGAAAATGTTGTGATTGTGTCGCCTACTCGTGACTGGCGAACATCCTTTACGCCGGTGATTAAGTAGCCCACTTCACCCACACCAAGACCCTTGCTTGGTAGTGGCTCTGGTGAGATTACGCCGACTTCGAGCGCTTCGTGACGGACGCCAGTTGAAAACATTTGAATTTGTTCACGAGGAGTTAAGTGGCCATCGATGACGCGAACGTAAGTAACAACACCTCGATAGGCATCGTAGACAGAGTCAAAGATAAGTGCACGTGCTGGTGCTTCTGGATCTCCTACTGGCGCAGGAATCTGCGCGATGATCTGATCAAGAAGTTCTGCAACTCCATCACCAGTCTTACCCGAAACGCGTAAACAATCTTCTGGCTTACATCCGATGAGGTTGGCAAGCTCTGCTGCAAATTTATCTGGCTGAGCATTTGGTAGATCGATCTTATTGAGGACCGGAATAATTGTGAGGTTGTTCTCCATCGCAAGGTAAAGATTTGCCAGCGTCTGAGCTTCGATTCCTTGTGCACAATCAACGAGCAAAACTGCGCCTTCACATGCAGCAAGCGAGCGCGACACCTCGTAGGTAAAGTCAACGTGGCCAGGTGTATCGATCATATTCAGGATGTATTCCTGACCATCGATTCCGCTGCGCCATGGAAGGCGAACTGCTTGAGACTTAATTGTGATTCCACGTTCGCGTTCGATATCCATACGATCCAGATATTGCGCGCGCATGTTGCGGGCTTCGACTACTTCGGTAATTCCAAGCATGCGATCGGCAAGAGTTGATTTACCGTGATCAATGTGGGCGATGATGCAGAAATTACGAATCTGCGCAGGATTCGTTGCCGCAGGTTGGGGCGCCTTACTTATTTGAATTGCAGGCACGATTGTGGCCCCTTGTTAGGCGTTACTGGTTAAATTAACGAGCGCCGGCTTTTGCCGCAGCCTTAGCCATTGAAGACTTCTTATTTGCAGCGTTGTTCTTGTGGACAACACCCTTTGCAACAGCAACATCGAGAGCCTGTGAAGCTGTACGTAGCTCAGTTGTGATCACAGCAGCATCACCAGACTTGAGTGCATCGCGGAAGCGACGGACAGCTGTCTTGATTGATGAAGAGACAGACTTATTACGAAGGCGTGCCTTCTCGTTTGTCTTTACTCGCTTGATCTGAGACTTGATATTTGCCACGTGATGAACTCCGACTGTTATTAGGGTGTGACCTAGCCGGTGGGCTAAGTGCAGACGCGTAGGTTATCAGCGAAGGCTCGCTTGCCTCAAATCGAGGTCAATCCCCGCTTATCTTCCCTACCCTGCAGCTCGAACCTGGGTAATCGTGGCAAGGGCCTTTTCAAGGGCAAATATCGGGTCTGAGGATGCGCCTTTGACCTGAGCATCGGCAAGAGCGATCGCCTGCACCGCTTTTGCAATAGATCGAGGACTCCATCCCGCTAACTGTCTCCGTGCTTTATCTATCTGCCATGGAGCCATTCCAAGTTCGCCAGCGACCTCAAATGAACGTGCGCCGCGATTTACTCCGCTGACCTTTGCAAGAGATCGAAGATTCGAGGCGATCGCACTTGTGATCATGACGGGATCGGTACCTGTTTCAAGTGCGCTGCGAAGTGCCACAAGTGCACCAGGTAAATTGCCATCGAGTGTGGCATCTGCGACATCAAAGCCAGTAGTTTCAATCCGTCCCTGATGAAATTTATCGATGATCGCTTCATCAATTGTTTTTCCAGCTTGCGCATCAAGACAGATTTGTGAGACTGCAGCTTGTAGTTCGCGCATATCGCTACCGAGTGCACCGACAAGTGCTGCAATTGCACCAGCTGTTGCTTTACGTCCTGAATCCAGGAATAACGATTTAACAAACTCTTCCTTCTCAGCCTCTTTCTTCATCGGCTCACAGGAGATGATTTCAGGCTTTGCCTTCTTAATTGCATCAAGGAGGGCTTTACCTTTGACTCCACCTTTATGAACAAAGATCAGCGTTGTCAGATCATCTGGTGCATCAAGATAGCGCGTTATCTCATCGCGTGATTCTTCAGGCAGATCCTGTAAATCTTTAATAATCAATGCACGACGTTCGGAAAACAGTGATGGTGCTAGGGCATCTGAGATGTCGCCAAGAATCGCATCGGGGGCTGCGATGGTGGTGATCTCGCATTTCTCTTCTTTGAGTTCGGCGTTTAATTTTGCTAGTGCACGATCTGCAAGTGCACCTTCGGAGCCAAGCAAGAGATAGAGAGATTTCATTGCTACCCCTTTCTTATCTAGCTCCATCGCAAGAGTGCGAAGCTGCCTTTACTAGTGCGAATTCTAAATCGTTGTCGGTGCGCCCTGATCGCGATGGCTCCATCAAGATCTGTGCGCAGCACCCGTGAGCCGAGTCTAGTCAGCGACTGGATTGTTTCAGGGGCTGGATGGCCGTACGAATTACCAGCCCCCACGCTGATCACCGAGATGGCGGGTGAGAGAGCGCGGGTAAAACTCTCATCCTGAAATCGAGATCCGTGGTGACAGACTTTATAGATATCAACTCTGCCAACTAACGGTGCAATCTGGGCTTGGGTTAACGGTTCCATATCCCCTCCTGCAAAGAGTGAAAAATCTGGTGCACGTAAAACAATGGCGATACTTGAATTGTTTGGGTCGCTATTTTGTTCATCGGCCCATTGACCTTGCGGCCACAAAACTTCGATCGTGACAGGACCGCGATCACTGGCAAAGGTTGCCCGCGTACCTGCGCGAACATTTCCAAACCACTGAGCCACAACAGTGCGATCTCGGATTGCGCCATTTAATCCCCCAATATGATCTGCATGAACATGGGTAAGAATAAGAAGTTCAATCTTCTTAACTCCTAGCTGGTGTAAGCAGCGATCTTCTGCAATTGGATCAGGACCAGTATCAATAACAATTGCGCGATGGTCACCGAGGTTGACCACCATTGAGTCCCCTTGCCCCACATCACAATTTGCGATCTGCCAATCTCCGCCAGGAAACCTCAATAGCCACGAGATCGCGATAAGGATAAGAAGTGCGGCAATTATGATTTTGCGATTAAAGAAGTAACCCAACGCCAAAGCACCTGCGATGATAAAAAATCCTTTAGCACCTGTAGTAAAAGCAATCACTGAATAATCTGAAATCACAGATGCAATCCATGCCACAAACGCGGCAAGAGGTTTAACGCACCAGAGCAATAGATGCGAAAGAGATGGCAGCACTGGTGATATCAGCGCTGCAACAAAGCCCACAATGGTGATCGGAGCTACGGCAGGTGCTGCTAAAACATTGGCCACGATGCTCATCAACGATAACTGACCTGAGATTGCAACGATAACTGGTGAACAGAAGAGCGTTGCAGCAAGCGGTGTAGCAATTACAACCGCCACGGGTTTAGGCATTACGGCCGAGAACTTCTCAACAAGACGTGGTGCTGCAATAAGTAACCCAGCTGTTGCAAGAACAGAGAGTGCAAAGCCAGGATCGCGCACCTGCCATGGATCTGCCACTACAACTGCAGCGATTGCAAAACCTAGCGCCGGCAGCGAATCTCGTCCGCGATGTGTTCCTTGTGCAATCAACAGGACTGCAGCCATGGCAGCTGCTCGCAAGACTGATGGTGACGGCCGCACGAGCGCGATAAATGAGATGAGAAAGATCGCTGTCGCAGCAAGTCTCAGAGGAATCTTTCGAAAAACAAATTGCATCAGATAGAGAATGAAGGTTGAGACGATCGCAAAGTTGGCACCACTGACGGCAACTAAATGTGTCAGCCCCGATCTGCGCATCTCGTTTTTGAAGGTAGCGCTCTGCAGTGATGTATCCCCCAACACCATCCCAGGAATTAGCGCCCCGCTATCGCCAGTTCCGCTTGCAGCACGTAGACCATCTCGAATTCGATCTAGAGATTTAGCCCATCGTGAAGGCTGACTTACAACCGTAAAACTTCCCTTATTAATCAGTAACGCTGCAACACGACCTTCTTTACTGGGTTGGACTAAGACTTGAACGCGAATCTTTTGCCCAGGCAGTATCTCTTTAAATTGACCTTCACTCGAGATCAGCCGTGCTGGAGATCGCAGGCGATATTGACGATCTCCATCTTTAATCTCAGTTACACGCACCAGTGCGCTGTAGCTCTGCTCGGCAAATTGCGTGCCCATCACTCGAGGTGCAAGCGCGTGAGCATCGGTACTTACTACTGCGGTGACTTCAACGCTATTACCGTAAAGATCCCTGAGAATTGATTGCTCAAGGGATGCAATCCGAAACGACATGACCGTAGAGCCAAGAAGCAGTGCTGCAATAAGTAAGAGCGCTCGAAGTGAGCGTGATACAAAAGCTAGGAGAAGAAGTAAGAGCAGACCGAAGGCGATTACCCACGGCCTGCTCCAACTTTGAAAGAGCCCTCCGATCCAGATCGCAACACCAATAGTGAGCGTCCGATAATCGGACAAGCGAACTCTCAGAGACGAATCTTCTCTTTAAATTGTGCGAACTTCGCTGGACCTATTCCTGAAACTTCAAGGAGTGCCTCGAGTGTGACAAAGGGACCATTCGCATTGCGATAAGCAACAATGCGCGTGGCAAGCACTGGCCCGATTCCATCGAGTGCTTCTAATTCTTTTGCACTGGCGCGATTGAGAACAATTGGTCCCGTGCTTCGCGCTGGTGCATTGCGTACCGATGAACGAGCAGATCCTCCGTTACGTGAAGGTGGATAGACATATACCTGTTCGCCATCTTTGAGAATTCGCGCGAGATTGATATCGGATACATCTGCACCCTTAAGCACGTTGCCAGCGGCAGTGATTGCATCGATGACTCGAGCATTCATCGGCAAGGCATAGACGCCAGGCTTTAACACTGCTCCTGCAACATCAACCATGAGATGTGTAGTCACTGTTGGCATCTCGATTTGAGGTGGTGCAACTTGAACAATCTCTGCAGATGTTCCGCGCAGCACGAGGAAGCCAGATGAAGCGACAATGACGAGTGCCAGGACAAGTAGTGATTTACGTTGGGGAGAAGAGAAGTTGAGATCTTCCCACCAGTTGCGAGCGTTATCTAAGGTATTTCGAATCTGATTCATCCGCGCATTTTCTGCGGTGAATCCAGTTTCTCTTTACCTTCTTATGTGCGCTGGGGATAAACAGGGGCTAAGAGATGTACATCCGGTCGAGCTCTGTTGTTCCCTTGAGTAACACCACCGTGTAGCCGCGGAGATTGAGTCCAGATTTGAACTTACGTTCCCCATCAGCGTTGGTCGTGATTCTGTAGGTGTACTTCTTTTTCGAGCCCTTCTTCGTTGCGACAACAGTCAATGCGGTGAGGTTATATCCAGTGCTGACTTGGATTCGCGTTGTTCCATTGGACTGAACCACTGCTTCAATCGAATCAATAACTTCTTCCTCAGGCAAAATCTCATCAAGAGTGCTGAGGTCATCATCAGCTGGTGGAATCGCAACAGGAACAATTGCCGTTGATGTTTCCAGTGGCATAGTCACGGTTCGAGTATCTGTGGTCGAACCAGAATTCGAAGATCCTGAAGATGGCGCAGTTGTAACTGTCGCTGTGTCTCCTTGCGATGGCTGCGATGGAGTGACAACAGTTGCTGCACGTAGCGTTGCGCCAGATCCTGTATCCCACATGCGCCCGGTGGAATCTGTCGCAATTCCATCTGAGATAGTCATCGCGACAAGGCCATTGTTCTTAATTGTAAAGATGCCATTTGCATAAGTGACATTTGCTCCATGCCATCCAGCAACATTTCCAGTCGGAGATGGCTTCGTTTGGAAAATGATTGGACTGCCGACAGGGCACCCCATGTATTCAGAAGTCATGGTTCGATCGTTATTTCCAAAGTAAGAGTTACCAACGATGACACCGCAGACATATCCCTGTGGGTGAATCACCGCATATCCACCTAAACCACGTGGCTCAGGTGATGGAGTTGGTGACGGTGTTGGTGTTGGTGTTGGTGTTGGTGTTGGTGTTGGTGTTGGTGTTGAAATCGGAGTTGATGTCTCCGGTGCTGACGATGATGTAGATGTCTCTGATGTAACAGTTGCACTGTCTACTCGTGGAGCTGGAGTCTGCACTGGCCAAATGATTGTTCGAGATCCTGGTTGCAAGATTCCGCCACCATTTACTTCATAAACACCATTTGTAAAGTAGCGACCCCAGTAAGCGCTATCAAATGGAGTTTGAATATACGTAGCGCCCTCTGGATATCCAGTTGGCCATAAACGATCATTAAGTTTGCGATCTGCGGGCCATTGACGCCATTCACCGTTTCGACCACACACACCTTCGCTACAAACTGCGCCATTGATTACAACTCCGGAATTATTATCAACTAAATTCCATGCGCTTCCACCTAAACCCTCAGGCATTAAACATTGTGGAAGTCCAGGTGTGCGATCTGTTCCACCTGCACAAGGCTGGGTGAACGGAATGCGTGAGGGTGCTGGTTCAGCCGATGGTGTTGGAGTTGCATTGGCCATCGGAATTGTTGTGAAGCTTACAGATTCTCCGTAATGAGTTACCCAGAGTGGACCTTCACTGGTGAAATAAGAAATTACAGCTGTATGAGCTTTTCCATATGCAAGTCCAGTGACAACGACCCCCTGCTGTCCATTGGAAATCGAAGCACCAGTGGTGCCAACCTTTAAATAAAGGGCACTCATGTACATGGGATCAAAATTTGGAATTGTCGGAGTATTAATAACTACTGAAACTCCATCGCACCGCTTGTCAGGTTCTGAACAAAACGGATCTGACTGAGAGACGATTGTTGGTGCAGCTGGAACTGGGTAATTCCATCCAGCTGGTGGATCGATTGCCACCGCAGGAGCAACGCCAACTACGAGAAGTGAGAAAACCAAGGCGGAGATTATTTTCTTCATGCTTCTAACTTACTCTCGACCGGCGACATCAACGGCCACGTGACCGGTCAACCCAATTAAAGAACGATGTTGACGAGCTTTGGAGCACGGGCGATTACCTTTTTAGGGGTAGCACCGGCTAATTCCTGAGCGATCGTTGGATGAGCAAGAGCCTGTGCTTCAAGCTCGCTATCTGTAATAGTTGGTGAGACCAATATGCGCTCTTTAATCTTGCCATTGATTTGAACGACCGCTTCAACTTCATCTGCAACCAATAGCGCTGGATCAATTGCTGGCCATCCAGCAAGAGCTACAGCTGGCTTATGGCCAAGTCGCTCCCACATTTCTTCTGAAGTAAATGGTGCAACGAGTGAGAGCATGATTGCAATCGCCTCAGTTGCTTCACGAACTGCAGGGTCTGCAGCTCCACACCCTGAATCAATTGCTTTACGTGTTGCGTTTACAAGTTCCATTACACGTGCAACAGCTACGTTAAATCTAAATGATTCAACTGCGAAAGATGCATCGTGAAGTGCTTTATGAGTTGCTTTGCGAAGTGAAAGCTCGCCCTTAGCGAAATCAACACCCGGTGCGCTCGTGACATCGCCAGAAAGTCTCCATGCGCGAGTTAAGAATTTCACTGAACCAGATGGCGAAACATCTGACCAATCCACATCATCTTCAGGTGGACCAGCAAAGACCATTGAAAGGCGGATCGCATCTACGCCATGGTTTTCTAGTTCATCAGAGAGACGGACAAGATTGCCACGAGATTTCGACATCGCAGATCCATCCATCACAACCATTCCTTGGTTGAGAAGACGGGTAAACGGTTCGTTGAAGCCGAGCATTCCAATGTCATGCAAGACCTTAGTGAAGAAGCGTGAATATAGAAGATGCAAGATCGCGTGCGTGACTCCACCGACATATTGATCTACAGGTAACCAGGTATCTACATCTTTACGACTAAATGGTTCGTCGTGGTTAGTCGATGATGGATAGCGCAAGAAATACCATGATGAATCTACGAATGTATCCATCGTGTCAGTATCGCGAAGGGCTGGGCCATTACATGTTGGACATTGTGTATTTACCCAATCAGTTGCAGCAGCAAGTGGAGATTGACCCTTAGGTTTGAGATCTAAACCCTTTGCATCTGGAAGCGTTAATGGCAATTGATCTGCAGGGACCGCTACTTCGCCGCACTTATCGCAATGAACAATAGGGATCGGTGTGCCCCAGTAGCGCTGACGCGATACAAGCCAGTCGCGCAGGCGGTAGTTTCGTGAAGATTTGCCAAGGCCTTTAGCTTCAAGTTCTTTAGTAATCGCAGCAATTGCTTCAACCTTCTTCAAACCATTGAGAGATCCAGAGTTAATCATCACACCATCGCCATGCGTTGCAACACCTGATGACGCAGGATCTTCTTCACCTGTCTCAACAACTGTGCGCACAGGTAACTTCATTGCGCGAGCGAAATCTAAATCGCGTTGATCGTGAGCAGGAACGGCCATGATGGCACCGGTTCCGTAATCAGCTAATACATAATCCGATGCCCAGATTGGAAGTTTCTCGCCATTTACTGGGTTGATAGCAAAGCGCTTGAGATCAACACCTGACTTTGGACGATCAGTTGCAAGACGATCAATATCTGATGCCGCCTTAATCTTTTCTAGGTACTCAGTAAATTCTTTTTCGACTGAACCGCCTGCAGCAAGCTCTGCAGCAAGTGGTGAATCGGCTGCAACAACCATAAATGTCGCACCGTATAAAGTATCTGGACGAGTCGTGTAGATGGTTACAGGTTCAGTGCGGCCCTCGATTTCAAAGACAACATTTGCACCTTGTGAACGTCCGATCCAGTTGCGCTGCATCGTTAAGACTTTATCTGGCCACTGACCTTCAAGTTGAGCCATGTCATCAAGTAAGCGATCTGCGTAATCAGTGATCTTGAAATACCACTGGTTGAGCTTCTTCTTTGTAACGGCTGAATCGCAACGCTCGCAGAGCCCTGCAACAACTTGTTCATTAGCTAAAACTGTTTGGCATCCTGGACACCAGTTGACTGCAGAATCTTTACGGTAGGCCAACCCGCGCTTATGTAGTTCGATAAAGAGCCATTGGTTCCACTTGTAGTACTCAGGATCGCACGTATTAAATACGCGATCCCAGTCGAAGGAACATGCATAACGGCGCATCGAAGCTTTCTGCGTTGCAATGTTTTCATAGGTCCAAATGCGTGGATCTTCGTTGCGCTTAATCGCAGCATTCTCTGCAGGTAAACCAAATGCATCCCAACCAATCGGGTGCATCACGTTAAAGCCGCGTTGAATCCAGTAACGAGCGATTACATCTCCGAGTGCGTACGCCTCAGCGTGGCCCATATGAAGATCACCAGATGGGTAAGGGAACATGTCCAAGACGTACTTCTTTGGACGCGCATCATCAGTACGACCAGATTTAAATGGTTCTAGCTTGTCCCAGATCGGAAGCCACTTCTCTTGAACATACGCGAAATCATAAGCAGCGTGCTCGCGAGGTTCTGTGGTCATTGTTCAATCGTACCGTGTGGAGCTAAGGGGATTTGAACCCCTGACCCCCTGCATGCCATGCAGGTGCGCTACCAGCTGCGCCATAGCCCCTAGAAGTTGCACACTCTATCGCAGTAAATGCGCAGTCGAGAAATTAAATCTCGCTTGATCCTGATTCAACGCCCAGAAGTTCTTCTGGAATGCTGCCCGCGTTATGTTCTTCGAGGTACCAGCCCTTAGCCGGACTCTGCGCCAATATCGACCATGATGCATTTGATAATCCGCCAACTTTAGCCCAGTGAGATAAAGGAAGTTGTAAATAATCGCCGATGACACATCGTGCGGTTCCGCCATGAGTAGTGACAACCAAAAGTTGATCACTCTTTCCAGAAAGTGCATCTGTAATTGCAGCGCGTGCACGTGATGCCACCTCACTGCGTCGCTCACCGATTACTCCTGCTGGATTATCTTCACCATCAATCCACTTCACAAAGTTTTCAAAGTCTGCTTCGCGATTCTCTGTACCTGTCTTGCCTTCCCAATTACCACCATTGGTTTCGCGAAGACGTACATCAATGGAAACTTCGAGGTTAACGATTTCAGCCAAAGATTGCGCCGTCTTCTGTGCGCGGGTCAAATCACTTGAAATAATTGCAGTGGGTTCCATCCCTGCCAAAATTTCCGCGGCGTGACGAGCCTGGTATTCGCCGAGGCTATTCAACGGAATATCAGAGTGGCCCTGGAAACGATTGGCAACGTTCCAATCAGTTTGTCCATGGCGCCACAAAAGTATTCTGTTACCTGCCATCTGCAACCATCTCTTTAACGATATCGAGTTCGATCTTTGGGCAGTCATTCCATAGGCGATCAAGCATGTAGTACTTACGTAACTCGCTACTTTGGATGTGCACAACTAAATCTGAGTAATCAAGGAGAACCCACTCTTCGCTGCCTTCGCGGCGGGCAGGTTTTTCTCCCACAAGGCGGAGCTTCTCTTCAATTTCATCTGCAATCGAATCTACTTGACGCACATTTGAACCGGTGACAATGAGGAATATTTCACTCAAAACCATTTGATCTGAAAGATCAAGTGCGACCATCTCA
>JBILSO010000092.1:0-4053 GCA_044372065.1 Candidatus Planktophila sp.
ATCAACGTATGCTTTATAAGATTTCTTAAAACTTTCAGGCAAGGTGACATTTCCAGTTTCTTTATTGAGTATCGCGCCAACACGATCACCTTCAACAAAGGATGCAGCCAAATCGTTTTCACATAAGCGCTTCATCTCTTCAAGCATGCCGACAGCTGTATCGCGATCGACTTCGCCATAAGGGGCAGTGCCCATAACTTTGTCACGACCCAAGAGGTCGAAGAGGCAGAATTCAATATCGCGGAGGTTGGCTATGTAATGGCTCATAGCGGTATGGTGCTACCCGCCAGTAACTTATGCAAGTGTCGCCTTCAACTATTTTTCCCCTTCGAGAGATAGGCTCGCGCCGTGCTACTTAGTGATCGTGATATTCGCGCAGAGATAGAGGCAGGCCGCGTCGGCTGCGAACCCTTCCATGAGGCGATGATCCAGCCATCATCTGTTGATGTGCGCCTGGATAAATTCTTCCGCGTCTTTGAAAACCATAAGTACTCCGTAATCGACCCATCTCTCGAGCAGCCTGAGCTGACCCGAGAAGTCATCGCAGAGGGCGCTGAACCATTTATCTTGCACCCAGGTGAATTCGTTTTGGCGAGCACATATGAAGTGATCACACTTCCAGATGACATCGCAGGTCGTCTTGAAGGAAAGTCATCCCTTGGTCGCTTAGGTCTGCTCACACACTCAACCGCCGGGTTTATCGATCCAGGATTTTCCGGCCACATCACACTAGAACTTTCTAATGTTGCAAACCTGCCAGTGAAATTATTTGCAGGAATGAAGATCGGCCAGCTCTGCCTCATCAAACTTTCATCCCCGGCCGAACACCCATATGGCAGCGATAAGTACGGATCGCGCTACCAAGGTCAGCGTGGGCCAACACCTAGCCGCTCCTTCCTTAACTTCCACCGGAGTAAGATCGACTAACTGGTGAGGGAATATCCCTTACCGATAAGGGGTTGAAGTAAGTATGGAAATATTTGTAGTCATCGGCGTCATCGCTCTTCTCGCAATCTTTATCGTTGCTCAATACAACCGTCTCGTCCGCTTAAACATCAGCGTCGACGAAGCATTCGCACAGATCGAAGTGCAACTCAAGCGTCGTGCTGACTTGATCCCTAACCTCGTTGAGACAGTTAAGGGATATGCAACCCACGAACAATCAACTTTTGATGCAGTTGTAACAGCCCGCGCAAAGGCAACATCGGCAACAGGAGTTGCAGATGTTGCAGCAGCAGATGGAATGCTGACTCAAGCACTTCGCGGATTACTTGCAGTTGCTGAGGCATACCCAGATCTCAAGGCATCTACAAATTTTCTTGCACTTCAGGAAGAACTTTCAACAACCGAAAACAAAGTGGCCTTCGCACGACAGTTCTACAACGACAATGTGCGTGCACTTAACGAAGCTGTTGCAACGATTCCTTCAAGTCTCTTCGCTGGCCTTGCAAAGGTGAGCGCTCGCCCATTCTACGAAGTAGAAGATCCACAGTCACGCGAAGTACCTAAGGTTAATTTCTAACACTGATGTCTGCGAACTTTCGTAGCGCGCAAGGAGCCAATAAGCGCAAGACATACTTCCTTCTTGCCGCGATGGCTCTACTTACTTGGCTTGTTGCCTATGCAGCGCTCACTTATTTCGGCGCAGGGACAACAACTTTTGTCGTTCCTCTTGCCGTGGGTATCGCACTCGTTGGAGTGTGGGGCTCGTATTACGGCTCAGATAAATTGGTTTTAACAATGACAGGTGCTCGTGTAATTCAACGCGAAGATAATCCAGAACTTTTCAACGTCATTGAAGAAGTTGTGATTGCAAGCGGCCTGCCAATGCCGAAGGTTGCGATCGTAGAAGATAGCGCGCCAAATGCATTCGCAACAGGACGTAATCCAGATCATGCACTCATCGCATTTACAACACGAATCCTTGAAGTAATGGATCGTGACGAGCTACAAGGCGTTATTGCTCACGAGATGTCACATGTGGCAAATCGCGACACTCTCGTCTCAGCAGTGGCTGCAACGACAGCGGGTGCAATTGCGATCCTGAGTGATTTCCTGACTCGAATGATGTGGTTTGGCGGTGGTCGCGATCGCCGCGAAGGTAATGGAAATCCACTCCTACTGGTTGTCTCTCTTGCAATTTTGATCCTCGCACCGATCGCCGCGATGCTCTTACGCAGTGCGATTTCACGCCGCCGTGAATCCTTAGCTGATGCAACAGCCGTCTCATTTACACGTAATCCGGCAGGTCTGCGCCGCGCACTCGAAACTCTTGCAGCTGATTCAACGGTAGTGCGTCAACGATCAAATGCAGTTGCACACATTTGGATTGAGTCACCGTTAGATGGAAAGGCCGTATCTAAACTTTTCTCAACGCATCCACCGATTGAAGAGCGTATTGAAACTTTGCGCGCGATGGAGTCTTTAGGACCTGATAGTAAGAGTGAGCTTTAAATATTTAAAGAGAGATAATTAACGCCACTTGGTCGCCAGCGAGAAGCCGACGCCGATAAAGGTGAATCCAATGATCATATTCCACGCCCCGATACCCGGAACTGGATATTGAGTCTGAGAGACGTAGAAGGTGACGATCCAGAATAGGCCGATGAGGAAATTAGCGACCATGACAGGGGCCAACCATGAAGGACTTTCTAGCGGAGCGTGTGGCTCCGCTGCGTGAATCTGCTCCTCGTGGGCGTGGGATTCCTGAACCTTCTTACGCAATTTCGACTTAGGCATGGTCGAAAGGTTACACGCTTCCCAGACTAATTTGCCACACCTGCCAAGGCCCCAATAGGCCAGAATTGCCTCATGACTTCCAAGACCAGAATTCTAGTCGTCGATAACTACGACTCTTTCGTCTTTAACTTGGTGCAATACCTGCAGCAGCTTGGCGCTGATTGCACCGTGCTTCGCAATGATGAAGTTCACGCTAGCGCTGCCAGTGATTACGACGGCGTGTTGATCTCACCGGGACCTGGAACTCCTGAAGAAGCTGGCGTGAGCATTGCAATGATTGAGTATTGCGCAGAACATGCAATCCCACTTTTCGGAGTATGTCTTGGCCATCAAGCAATAGGTGTGGCATTTGGTGCAACGGTTTCTCGCGCACCTGAGTTACTACACGGCAAAACTTCGCAAGTTCATCACACCGGCGCCGGAGTCTTTACATCAATCCCCACACCATTTACTGCAACGCGCTATCACTCACTTGCCGTAGAGCCCGCCACAATCGGTAAAGATTTAGAGGTAACAGGTAAAACAGAATCTGGTGTCGTGATGTCGATGCGTCATAAAACTTTACCGATTGAAGGCGTGCAATTTCATCCTGAGTCGGTGTTGACCGAGCACGGGCATCTCATGCTTGCAAATTGGTTAACTCAATGTGGCGATAAAAATGCGCTCGCAAAGTCTGTCGGTCTTGCACCGGTTTTAGGAAAAGCTTAAGGCGCGCGATTAATCGTTATTGTTACTGAATCACCAATTGTTTGCGTGGTTCCAGCTTCAGGTGCTTGCCGAATAACAACACCAATTGGTTGCGTTGGATCGTAATCATAAAATTCCTTAATGAGAAAGTCTGAGTTAAAAAGAAGCGTCTTTGCTTGGATCGCTTCGATACCAACGAGATCAGGAACTTCTACTTCGCCGCTTGCAATCGTCAGAATTACACCGGAACCGGCAGTGATCGTAGAACCAGCGCCAGGCAACACTTCTAGAACAGTTCCCTGTGCTTCATCAGAAGGAGCAGCAATTGTTTGCGAGACAACAAGCCCTGCAGCTGCAAGTGCAGCACGTGCATCGGTGAGCGCCATTCCGATGAGACCGTCAGGAACGATTGCATTTCCTGGGCCATCAGAGATCGTGAGAACAACTCCTGAACCAGGCCGCACATCGCTAGATGCAAGTGGAATTTGGCTGGCAATACGTCCTGCAGGAATTCGCGGATCATGTGCACGAGTAACAGTTACAACATACTGGCTCAATATCTCTCTCGCCTGATCCTCGGTAAGCCCAACAACATTTGGAAGCTCGAACCCAACGCTTGGCTCAGAG
>JBILSO010000093.1:0-4052 GCA_044372065.1 Candidatus Planktophila sp.
ATGACACACTTATATTTGAATCCAAAGCTTCGCGTAACAGTACCATCACTATTGGATATATAATTTGAATAAGCTTTCATAATTTTCTTATACAAAACATAATTCTTCCTTAAATTTAAAATTGAAAAATGAAGTTTATATCTCCATGGAAAAAGTAAAACAGAACAATCTGCTTCTTGCATATTTTTGATACCTAGAGAATCAGAATACGCCTTCCATTTCAAAAAGAACTCCCCGCTACAGTCAATACTCTTTACATTCTTCGAGATTTGATCAGTGTGAACTCTTTGCAAGTAAAGGGCTTCGTCTAAGTAGACTATTTTACCTTCCAATGGAATAAAATTTTCTTGAAAAAAATACCAGTCGCTTAAAGTATGATTAATTCTTGAATTCCATTTTTCTATCTGGGGTAGCTTATCACGATCGATTACCCATGTTGAGTTTGTATAGATGTAACTTATAAGGTGCACATAAGGATCAAATTCATGAATTGAATTTGATCCCAACTTTGCTCTCACGGTTTTTTTCGTGTTCGAAAATTTTCGGATTTTACATATTGAAATTGCAGCGCGATATGAAACCAGTTGATTAATTTGTTTTGAAAGGCGAAATGGGTCGTTCAAGTCATCTGAGTCCAAAAAAGCAATAAATCTAGACCTCACGTGGGGTAATGCTGAATTTAAAGCATTTGCATACCCCTGAGACGATGTTTGAATCAACTTGATTCTTGCATTGGGGGCGAACTCGTCAAGGCAATAACTTTTGCCAGAATCATTCACTAGAATAATTCGAGGTGATACATGTTTTGATTCAATTACACTCAGGATCGCGTCCCTTAAGTAGGGATCGTTTCTGTGGAAGGGAATGATTACATCCACTTCTGGTGGCATCTTGTTCAATCAACATCCTCACTTGTTTATCTCTAATTTTGTATCTTGAAAATCAGAGTGCAGAGTCAATTAACCAAAAATCTTGCACACTTAATTTTTGGCAAATGATTCGATAATTGAATTCCTTTGTAAGTTTCACAATTGCATCAATATTTTGTGGTACAAAATTGTGTTCAATTGTGATGAATTCCGGACGATAACCCGTTCTTAGAGTCTCCTCAAGAATCAGTACATCCATACCCTCTATATCGATACTTAAATATCCTAATTTCTCGTCAGGAAACTCTTTTGAAAGGATCTCAGAAATAGCAATGACTTTAACTTCCTTCAATCCGTTTTTTTCGCTCAGGCTCTTTCTAAGCTTTGAGTATATGTCTCCTTCTTCATAACCGTTTAGTGATGAGAGGGGTCCCGAATCCAATAACATTGATTCGCCTGATTTAACACCAATTGCGGCCTTTACTAAAGTCGTGTTTTGATCAATTCTCGAAATTAATTCCCCATGAAATACTTCATTTGGTTCAACTATTACTCCTCTCCAGTTATTCTCTTGAAGTAAAAAAGAATTTGAATATTTCTTTGCGTACGCTGCTCCCAAGTCAAGGTAAGTTTTACTTTTCATACAAAAAGCTAAAGCTGCTAAATCTTGTAAATTTTGACTTTGGTTTCCTATTCCCTTTCGTCTTAAAGCAAAACCGCGCGCTGTGACCTTGCGCCTTTCTTTATCAAACGGATCTAGAATCATGCAAAGAAAAAGAGCCAAATAAGATAGGTGCTTGTTTCTTATCGCTCTCGCGATTAAAGCGTTAAACGTCAGCGAGTAACCGAAGGGTATCTTTCCAATAACTCTCCATTTGATCCAAAAAAAACCACTATTGTTGGGCACTAGATAGCCTTCTTGATAGCTGATTTTGAATATCCGACACGGTACGAGCTAAACCGTCACTTCGTGAAACCGTTGGAGACCACTCTAATAGCCGATTAGCTTTAGAAATATCTGGCATCCGGTCCTTTGGGTCATCTTGTGGCAAAGGGTGGAACTCTATTTTGCTCTTTGACTCTGTCATTTCAATAATTTCTGAGGCAAGCTCCAACATTGAAATGGGAGTCGGATTTCCTAAATTAATTGGTTCGTGAATGTTTTCTGTGAAAAACAGGGAGATTAGTCCCCTAATTAAATCTGTAACGTAGCAAAAGCTTCTAGTTTGATTACCGTCACCATAAATAGTTAATGGCTTATCTTGTGCGGCTTGTGCAATGAAATTGGTTATAACCCTCCCGTCGTCCATCAGCATTCTGGGACCATATGTATTAAAAATTCGTGCTACTCGGATATCAACATTGTGCTGTCGGTGATAGTCAAAAAACAATGTTTCGGCTGCACGTTTTCCTTCGTCGTAACATGCTCTAATTCCAATCGGATTCACCCTTCCCCAATATTCCTCCGACTGGGGGTGAACATCGGGATCTCCATAGACCTCTGAAGTAGAAGCTTGTAAAACACGGGACTTTGTCCTTTTAGCTAGACCAAGAATATTGATAGCACCATGAACGCTAGTTTTAAGAGTTTGGACAGGATCATTTTGATAGTGAATCGGGCTGGCCGGACAAGCAAGATTAAAAATGCCATCAACTTCTATGTATAAGGGAAACGTTACATCGTGTCTTATAGCTTCAAATTTGGGATTGGATAGCAGATGGGCGATATTACTTTTTGTGCCAGTGTAGTAGTTGTCGACCGAAATTACATCATGCCCTAAGTTCAAAAGTTCTTCACATAGATGAGAACCTAAGAATCCACTCCCGCCAGTTACCATTATCTTCATGTAGTTAGTATATCGATATCTCTAACTTAAGAAAATACTCATGATTCTTCTCGTAATGCCCAACAAGGGGATTTCATCTGCGCGAGCTGTCCGCCACAAAAGATGTCTGTTTTGCTACTTGAGTTCAAAGTCCCAACAACTTCAACTTAACTATGAAGAGTTTTAGGGATGCCACATCCAAGTCCCACTTCAATTCGATCCATACCTCCTGAGATTTCAATCCAAGAGTTATGGGCAATCCATTTATTTTCATTTTTGGAAGATCAATTCATTTAAAGCACTAGTCGAGAACGACAGATCCTGTTGGTGTAGTTAACTGCACTGCAACAATTCCATACTCACCATGATTTGTTGACGGATCAACGAAATCAACTGAAGCTCCATTTAATCCATCAAGAATTTCTGTCTTAAACCAAGAATCAGCTAGGTGATCAGTATCTGCAATTGTGATTTTCTCAATTGCAGCAACTGCCTTTCCATCTTGTGATGGGTGATCAGCGGTTAACCATTGGATGAAGAATGGAAGTTCGCGAGAATCGGTAATTTCGTTTACTCCGATTTGCTTCCACTTTAGATCGCTGCCGTCTGGACGTGTGCGGTGACCTTCGATTGCATTGCGACCAAACTTTTCTTCTATCTTTGCAATATCTTCAGTTGCAAAAACCCAAGTGAGCCAACCTCCGCCTTCTTGTGCTTTCTTGCTAACAGCTTTGCCCCAAGGTGTTTGCTCTGTTGCTGGGTGATCTAGTGGGCAGACAACTTCGATGTATTGGCCATTTTGAAGAGGCATTGTGAAGTTGCGAGTGCCAAAGCGTGGGTGGACTCCGCCATCAACAAAGGTGCTGCCTAGGCGAGCGCCAAGGCGTTGAACGGTGTCGGCGAGCTGATCATGGGAGGTTACATATGAGACATGGTCTAAGCGCATGGGGAAATCTTGCCCTATGAAAGGGGGTGGTGATTACCAATCGGCCGCCTGCGGCCAATTGATTTATGCGTGGTTTTGGGCGTGAAAAGAGGCTTTAAGGGCTAGCGGGCGAGAACACACATCAAAGCTTCAACGGTCAGCAATGGGGCTGCGTTGTGGCTCAGGTTGGTGCGGGCATCCATGATGGCGTTGATCTTTTTGATGGTGGATTGTGGTTTGGTTTTTTCAGCCAGGGTGCGGATCTCGGTTTCAAGCTCTTTGTTGATTAGTGCGTCGTTGGCACCTGCTTGAACCATCATGACATCGCGATAGAAAGTTGCGATATCAAGAAGTGCTGCATCTAGGCCATCGCGGATCATGCGTGTTTGGCGGGTCTTTTGTTCTTTCTCTAAATCTTTAATTGCTTTACTG
>JBILSO010000002.1:0-38601 GCA_044372065.1 Candidatus Planktophila sp.
CCGGAAGCCGATCAGGTATCTCGAAAGCTTGAGACTTCTTGCTTACCTTTATCTCGGTGACAATTCGATCAAGACGGAAGGTTCTTAATGAGTCCTTGTCGAGATCTCTCCCCACTAAGTACCAAGATCCGGATTGACCGCGCAACGAATATGGTGCTACGCGGCGCACCTTTATCGAAAGATCGGCACTTACATACTCGAAATCAATCTCTGATCGACGAATGATTGCGTCGGTGATGAGAGAAAAGTTCTCATTCGTTCCACTGGCTAGTGGAGTGAGTAACGACAGCGCTTCTGAATCTGACTCGACGCCGATAGAGGCAAGTTTAACGAGAGCAGAAGTAGATTCCTTTTCCAGTGCAGCCCCTGACCAAGCAGATGCCGCAAGGGAGAGAAGAGCGAGATCGGTTCCATCTAAATCACCAAGATCTAGCTGATAACTCGATGGGGTGATTCGGTATCCCGCCTCATCTTCAAAGAGAGGATCAAAAGTACCGAGTTCAATCTCGATTCCAAGGCTGCGGAGATCATCTTTATCGCGCTCAAACATACGCTCCATAGCTTCTGGTGCGCCTTCATATCCTTCAACGGTACGAAATATTTCACTCTTGGTCAGGTATCTTCTTGTGGCAAGGAGAGCGATCGTTAAATTAACAAGGCGCTCACTCTTCTGCGACACCGTAGGCACCTTTTGCTGGTCGTCGACGTCGTGCGAGAACTTCTACACCCGGAGCCATGCGTCGACTTTGGATGAGAAACCCCGTGTGACCAATCATTCTTTGTTGAGGACGAACCGCGAGCCCCTCGTGATGCCATCCCCGAACAATTGTTTCTGAACTCTCGGGCTCGGTGAAATGCCCATCGTTTTTTAGCGCCTCCGCTGTGGCAGATAACTGCGTTGTCGTAGCAACATAGGCAAGGAAGACTCCCCCTGGACGCAAAACCTTTGCTGCCATTTCTACGCACTCCCACGGTGCAAGCATGTCGAGAATCACTCTGTCATAAACTTTGCTGTTATCAATATCTTGCACTGAACCAACTGTGAGTGACCACTGATTTGGCAGAGAACCGAAATAGTTCGAAACGTTTGCCCGCGCAATATCGGCGAAATCTTCTCGTCTTTCATAGGAATCCAAGGAACCATGAGAGCCAATCGCACGTAATATCGAAAGTGACAATGCACCACTTCCAACGCCTGCTTCAAGAACGTGAGCTCCAGGATAGACATCTGCGACGCCGATAATCATCGCTGCATCTTTCGGATAGACGATAGTCGCTCCACGAGGCATCGAAAGAACGTAATCAGATAGCAACGGAATAAATGCCGTGAATTTCAAACCTGCAGTTGTCGAGACGACCGAACCTTCGGGTAGTCCGATAAGTTCGTCATGAACGATCCACCCTTTATGAGTGTGCCACTCTTTGCCTGGCGTTATCGTGAAGCTGTAAAGCTTTCCCTTGGGATCGGTAAGTTGAATGCGATCACCTGCGGCGAAATAGCCAGGAGTTCTACCTTCGGAAGAGTTGGACACGGCGCTATCTTAGGCGAGGAAAGTACCTTCGGTAGCGGTATCGTCTCTCGTGTGACCCAGATTCGCTTATCCCCCAGCAGAGCGAGCGAATTCAATAACTGTCCGAGGCTCTACAAGTACAGAGTTATTGAGCAACTTCCTGAGCCACCGAGCATTGATGCCGAACGTGGAACATTGATTCATACAATTCTCGAAGATCTCTTCGATCTACAACCCTCAGAAAGAAATCATGCTTCGGCGGTTGGAATGGCCCCAGAGCGATGGAGGATTCAATTATCTGAGAAACCTGCTCTCGCCGAACTCGTTCCGAATGAGAAGGAGTGGTTTGATCGGGTCAACGCTTTGCTCAAGAATTATTTCGAGCTCGAAAAGCCAGAAACATTTGAAGCGACCCATCGCGAGATGCACCTTGAACAAGATCTCAATGCGCAGGTGTACTTACATGGGTATGTTGATCGCATTGACGTTGCACCGACTGGACAGGTTCGCATCGTTGATTACAAGAGTGGGAAATCCCCCAAAATTGGCTGGGAAGAGAAAGCTCTCTTCCAATTACGTGTCTATGCACTTCTGTATTGGCGTCTGCATGGAGTGATCCCGGCGTTATTGGTACTTCACTATCTCGGTGATGCTCGCAGCGTGAAGAGCTCCCCCACAGAAGCCGAACTTCTATCGACTGAGAAGAAACTGTTACAGATTGCTGACGAAATCATCACCGCAATAGAGAAAGATTACTTTCCACCGAAAGCCAGTCGCCTCTGTGATTGGTGCTTCTTTAAAAGTATCTGTCCAGCCCATAACTAAATGGACGAGTGAAATTCTTCAAGAAAATCGAGAGAAACTTCTTCCAGACTCGTAACGACTCGCACCTTTTGCGCCAGAGCAACTTCAACATAGTGTGGGACGGCAACTACAGCGCACCCTGCAGACTTTGCTGATGCGATACCTGTTAAGGAATCTTCGAAAACAACGCACGAATTGGTAGAAACTCCCATGCGTTTTGCGGCTTCAATGTATGGATCGGGAAACGGCTTGGTGCGAGAAACGTCATCAGCACTGATGCTGAATTGGAAAAAGCCTTGAGGAAGCGTTGAAAGCGCGGCATCCATCAGAATTCTTGGACTGGCACTCACCAAAGCGACTGGCATCACCCTACGAACCCTCTCAACGGCAGCGAAGGCTCCAGGCATGAGTATTGCTTTCGTAGAAAGTTTGACCAGCATCATCTCTGTGAGCTCGCGCACCACCTGTGGCCCCGTCATATCGTGCGCGCAAATGTCAGAGATGTAATCACCCACTCGTGAAAGCGGTCCGCCGATACAAATACGCTGGTCATCGTCATCCCACGCATATGAGTAACGAGCACAAATTTCTTGTTGTGATTGATGCCATTGCGGTTCCGAATCTAGAAAGAGCCCGTCCATATCGAAGAAGGCGGCTGAAAAAGTCATCTACAAATTAGTTCGCGTTGAAGTATTTAGCTTCTGGATGGTGCACGATAATTGCAGATGTCGACTGCTCTGGATGCAGCTGGAACTCCTCTGACAATTCAACGCCAATGCGACCCGGCTCAAGAAGTTCACAGAGTTGGATCTGTTGCTCGATATCTGGGCAAGCAGGATATCCGAACGAGTATCGAGAACCTCGATAACCCTGATCAAGAATTCCCGCTAGATCTGGAGCATCTAAGTCTCGAACGCTCATCTCTTCGCGAATACGTGCATGCCAATGCTCAGCAAGTGCTTCAGTGAGTTGAACCGACAATCCATGAAGCTCCATATACTCACGGTACTTATTCTCCGCAAAAAGCTTTGCTGCGGCATCGGAAACGACACTTCCCATAGTGACGACATGGAAAGCAACGACATCAACCTTTCCAGATTCACGAGATGCAAAGAAGTCAGAGAGACAGAGTCTGCGATCACGTGATTGGCGTGGGAAGGAGAATCGCACTCGCTCTTTGCCTTCGTTTGGACCCTCATGATGAAGAACCACAAGATCATTTCCTTCACTGACGCATGGGAAATAACCGTAGACAACTGCGGCATTGAGCCATCCCTGCGATTGCACCTGGTTGAGTAGAGCGCGCAATCGCGGACGACCTTCACTTTCGACCATGGCCTCGAACTCGCCACGATTACCCTTGAGTCCCCACTGCCCGACGAAGAGTGCGCGTTCATCAAGCATCTCAACGTAATCAGCTAAAGGGATTCCTTTGACTATGCGAGAGCCAAAGAACGGCGGCTTTGGAATATCAACATCAATGGCCACATCGCTACGACGCGTGTCGGCTGGTTCATCAGAGACGGGCTTCACGACAGCTTTAACTTTTCGTTCGCGGAGGGCAGGTAAGGAAGCACCTGCAACGCCTTTCTTCACACCCATAATGGCATCCATTAAGTGAAGACCCTCAAATGCATCACGTGCATAACGCACTTCGCCTGCAAATTCATTAGCTAAATCAACTTCAACAAATGCACGTGTCAGTGCTGCTCCTCCAAGGATGACCGGCCACTTCTGGTTCAGTCCTCGCGCCGTGAGCTCTTGAAGATTCTCACGCATAATCACCGTGGACTTAACAAGAAGACCGGACATTCCTATTGCATCGACATCAGACTCCTGTGCAGCATCAATAATCTGATTAATAGTCTGCTTGATTCCAATATTGACAACTCTGTAACCATTGTTGGAAAGAATAATATCCACGAGGTTCTTACCAATATCGTGAACGTCTCCCTTAACCGTCGCTAGAAGAATAGACCCTCGGCCCTCATCGTCGATTTTCTCCATATGTGGCTCGAGATAAGCAACTGCAGTCTTCATCACTTCCGCTGATTGAAGGACGAAAGGAAGCTGCATCTCGCCCTTGCCGAAAAGTTCTCCAACAATCTTCATGCCCTCAAGAAGATGATCGTTGATGATTGCAAGCGGTGCTATCCCAGACTTCATGGCCAGATCAAGATCGTCCGTGAGGCCAACTTTCTCGCCATCAATAATTCGCCGTTGTAGGCGTTCCTCAAGTGGGAGTGCAGCCAGCTCTGCAGCGCGTACATTTCGTGAAGCGGCAAGCTCTACGCCCTCAAAGAGTTGTAGGTAGGCGCTAAGTGGATCGTAAGTCAGATCTTCTCCGCTGTATTCACGACGGTCGTAAATGAGATCCAAGGCTACCTTACGTTGCGCTTCGTCTATTCGAGCAAGTGGCATGATCTTTGAAGGGTGAACGATCGCCGAATCTAGGCCTGCAGCTACGCACTCATGAAGAAACACTGAGTTAAGTACGACGCGAGCTGCGGGGTTGAGGCCAAACGAAACATTGCTCACGCCCAAAGTCGTCTGCACTTGTGGGAACTCAGACTTGAGTGCACGGATTGCATTGATGGTCTCTAAACCATCACGTCGAGTCTCTTCTTGACCTGTTGCGATTGGAAATGTAAGAGTGTCGATCAGAATATCGCCAACGGCCATCCCCCAGTTGTCGACGAGATCGGCAATCAAACGACGGGCAACACGTAGCTTCCATTCTGCTGTTCTCGCCTGTCCCTCTTCATCGATTGTGAGAGCAACTACTGATGCACCATGTTCAACAACCAAAGGCATAATTCGAGCAAATCGTGAAGTTGGACCATCACCATCTTCATAATTTACGGAGTTGATTACGCATCGTCCGCCGAGTTGCTCCAACCCTGCCTGAAGAACTTGAGGCTCGGTTGAATCCAACATAATCGGAAGAGTGGATGACGTTGCAAAACGGCTTGCGATTTCACGCATATCAGCGGCACCATCGCGGCCTACATAATCGACAGAAAGATCAAGCATATGTGCGCCATCACGGATCTGATCACGCGCTATCTCAACACAGGTCTCCCAGTTCTCAGAAATAAGTGCATCGCGAAAAGCGCGAGATCCATTTGCATTGGTGCGTTCGCCGATTGCAAGGAAGGCGTTATCTTGTCTGAAAGGAACATACTGATAGAGAGATGACGCACCTGGATCAGCATGAGAAGTACGTGCTGTAACTTCCTTACGATCTAAACGGGCTACAACTGCGGCCATATGTTCGGGTGTTGTTCCGCAACAACCACCAATCAAAGTTATTTTGTAATCATCAACGAAAGTAGCAAGCGCTTGCGCGAGTGCATCAGGGCCAAGTGGATATGTTGCACCCTTTGGTCCAAGCTGGGGTAAACCAGCATTTGGCATCACGGAGATTGCGCACTGTGCATTCTTGCTGAGGTACCGTAAATGTTCCGACATCTCTGCAGGACCAGTTGCACAGTTCAAGCCAATGAGATCAATATTCAAAGGCTCAAGTGCGTTCAGTGCAGCACCGATTTCAGAGCCCAAAAGCATCGTTCCAGTTGTTTCAACCGTTACTTGGGCGATCAAAATGACATCACGATCGCACTTATCAATAGCAGCGCGAGCACCATTTACTGCAGCTTTGGCTTGGAGCAAATCCTGCGTAGTCTCGATCAGAAGTGCATCTGCGCCTGAATCAACTAATCCTTGAGAAGCAACTTCATAGGCATCACGCAGATGTTTGTACGTTGTATGTCCAAGGCTAGGCAATTTAGTTCCAGGCCCCAGTGAACCAAGAACAAATCGTGGTTTGTCTACTGTGGAGAAAGCATCGGCCGCCTGGCGGGCAATCACGCCGCCAGCGTATGCGAGTTCGTAAATCCGATCTTCGATTCCATACTCTGCCAAGTTGGCCCAGTTCGCACCGAAAGTATTCGTCTCGATCGCATCAACACCGACCGCCAGATAGGCATCGTGAACTGAGCGGACAACATCCGGGCGTGAAACGTTGAGAATCTCGTTGCAACCTTCGTACCCCTGAAAATCTTCGAGGCTGGGATCGGCAGCTTGAAGCATGGTGCCCATAGCGCCATCGGCGATAACAACTCGAGATGCGAGAGCTTTTCTCAGCTCTGAAGGTGTTTTTGCGCTCGTCACGCGTGAAGGTTACCTTAAGGTGAGCGATATGGAGATTTATCAGATCCCACTGCTTAGAAGCCCAGTCATGATTGTCGCTTTCTCTGGGTGGAGCGATGCTGGTGAAGCCGCTTCTGGCGCATTAACCCACCTCTTGGAAAATCTTGACCACAGTGGCAATTCTGCCCAGGCAATATTGATTGCAGAGTATGAGCCAGAGGATTTCTACGACTTCCAAGTCAATCGCCCGATGATTAGCGTCGACGATTCCTTGGTCAGATCAGTAAATTGGCCATCTACGCAGGTGTACGGATTGAGTACACCGCACCTTGAAAATGATTTCGTACTGGTGCTTGGAGTCGAACCATCAATGAGGTGGAAAACTTTCACCACTCTTCTACTGGATCTGGCAGATGATCTTGAGGTTGAACTAGTAATTACTATGGGCGCAATGCTTGCAGATGCGCCACACACTCGCCCGATTTCGGTAAGTGGAAGTGGTGGCCATCCAGATATTGCAGCACGACTCGGCGTTGAGATCAGCAAATACGAAGGACCCACTGGAATTCTTGGAATCATCGGAGATGGCTGCATGAAGCGAGGAATAGATTGTGTCTCTCTATGGGCTGGTCTACCGCATTACGCTTCAAACTCACCTTCACCAAAAGCAACACTCGCTCTCGTCAACGCAGTTGAAGACTTCCTCGAAATCTCTATAGCTCTTGCCGATCTGAATCATCAAGCCCAAGAGTGGGAGGATGAAGTTTCGGAGATGGCTGAGGAGGATGCAGAAGTATCTGAATACGTGAAAGCCCTTGAAGAGAGCAAGGATGCTGCCGAATTCAAAGATGTCTCAGGTGATGAAATAGCACGCGAATTGGAAAGATTTCTGCGACGACAGAACGAGAGTTGACTTAGATCGCGAGTCCAAGCAGATCATCGATCACACGTGAAAGTTGACCTGCAGAGCCGCCAGATGCTCCGTTCTCTGTTGCTGTGCACCATGAGGCCAAAAGCTCTAGAACTCGCACGGTATCAAGATCATGAGAGAGAGCATCGAGAATTCCCGCGATCACAGCGTTCGTAGGTGCTACTTCCATCCGAGCTAAATTTAATCGCAAACGATGAAGTAAAGCCGAGGCGTCTGAAATCTCAGAACTCCCCCACATGTGATCACTTCGATAGTGGTGACCGAGAAGTGCGAGGCGAATGGCCATGGGCTCGACGCCTTCATTGATAAGTTTTGAGACGAAAATCAAATTTCCAAGAGATTTACTCATCTTTGTTCCATCAAGGCCGATCATTCCTGTGTGAACAAAGAAGTGCGCAAACTTCTGACCTGTGGCCACTAAACCTTGTGCTGCCGACATATCGTGATGAGGGAAGATTAGGTCACTACCACCGCCCTGAATATCTATTGAATAAACATCAGATGCGTTTGGTTGCAGAAAGTGTAAAGCAATTGCAGAACATTCGATGTGCCACCCTGGACGCCCGATACCAAACGGACTTGCCCATCCAGGATCGCCATCACGCTGGGCCTTCCAGACCAGTGCATCAAAAGGATCATGCTTACCTTTTCGCTGTGGATCGCCTCCTCGCTCAGCGAAGTACTTCATGGCTACTTCAGAAGTGAGGTGGGTACGTTTGAGAAATTCCGGATCTAATCGAACTCGGAAATACAAATCTTCATCCACTTTATAGGTGGAGTCCTTGCTCGCTAGCGCTGAAACAGCATCGATAATAATCTGCATTGCTTCAATCACCCCGACATAGTGGTCGGGTGGGATAACGTGGAGAGCAACCATATCGCCACGAAAGAGTTCTATTTGCGATGATGCTAGCTCTGACCAATCCACCCCGTCACGCTTTGCCCGCTCGAACAGCGGATCATCGATATCGGTGATGTTCTGAACATAGGAAACCTTGGCGCCACCAAAACGCAGGTAGCGATTAATCAAATCAAAACTTACATATGTTGCGGCATGACCTAAATGTGTTGCGTCATATGGAGTAATTCCACAGACATACAGGCGGTAAAGATCTTTTTGGGGCAGCTCTTCAACTCTCTGGTTTGCAGTGTTGTAAAGCGACAACGTTTTATAAATGCCTCTAAACTCATCTCCTGTTCCAAGAGATAGCTCGGCCCACGATTTCATTTTAGAAGTCTAATATGCTGGCCATGGAATTGCGGGCCAATCTTCACTTGGCAATGGCATGATGCCCTCAGAACGGAGTGAATTAATTCTCCGGCGCGTAGCGTCGATCTCCTCTTCCGTGAGATGTGGGCCCAACGATGCCGAGTGAGAATCAATGAAGAGAAGCGTTCTATCTAGTATCTCTAGCTCAGCTTTCGTCAGAGCATCACCAGCCCATTGCCATAGAACAGTCCGTAACTTATCTTCGGAATGAAACGTAACACCATGATCGCAGGCGAAGAGATGGCCACTGCGATCTGGAAGAAGATGACCAATCTTGCGATCAGTGTTATTGATAATTGCGTCAAAGAGGGCAAGTTGTCGTAATTCTTGCCTATCTTCCGCAAAGTATTTTCCTAGCTCTACATTTTCATCTACGTCGATCCAGCGCTGGACCATTCCAAGGCCCGCAGGACCATCCCGCAGAATCGTAGGTGGAACTAAATCAATACCAGTCGAGTCACTCAACAGAAAAGCCGCATACTCGCGGTCAGCTAGAGTGCCATCTGGAAAATCCCACAGTGGCCGTTCCCCCGCAACAGGTTTATAAATCACTTCTAATGTAGTTCCTTCAAAATGCATTACACCAAAGAGGGTTGCATTTGAGGCGTCAACGAGACGGCCAGTTATCTCCATCTCTCCACTGAGTAGGTGGGCGATACTTCTATCAACCCAGGAATCATCAAGGCTTGTCATCGGCGATATCCATTTGCACGAGGACAGAGATGACCTTTTGGATCAATCGGTGACGAACAGAATGGACAGAGCGGACGACCCGCAGCGACTAAAGCCATAGTTCGCTGCGCAAAGGCAAGAGCCATTGATAGATCGAGATGGACTTCCACAACGGGCCCCGAATCTTCGTCACTTGCTTCATCACCAAAAGTTTCTGATTCTTCCGCACGGAACGAAATCTCAATTTCCAATAATTCGGGGTCGAAGGCGATCCCGATCGCTCCAATTGCGAATTCACTATCGAGAGGAAGTTCAAGCGGAGCGTCATCAACAGGGCCAGGATTAACTGCGCTGAGAGGTGCACTCTTCTTGATCTCACGGATGATTGTGGTGATTCTTTCAGCTAGTGCCGTCGCCTGTGATTTCTCAGTAGCGAGAGAGACTAAAAGATTCTTTTGACGCACCTGAAAGTAAAACTCTCGTTCCCCGGGTGCACCAATAGTTCCAACAATGAAACGGTCAGGATTATCAAAGGACCACTTCTGTGAACTCATCGACCTGTATTTCCCGTCGATCCTCCAAGAGCTGATTGGTTGATTAATTTTTCGGAACTAAGAGAACCCTTTGCATCGTTAAACCTTACTAAACGGCTTGTTCCAGAATCAGTATCAATAATTGTCAGAGAAGCCGGTTCGATCACTAGTCGCTGAAATTGATCAAGGTGCATACCCAAACAGTGTGCGACGATTGATTTAATGACATCTCCATGGCTGACGAGCAAACGAGGGCCTTTGCCTTTCACAGCATTGAGGCGGTAGAAGCCCGAAAGAGCTCTCCCCTGCATTTCTAGAAGAGATTCTCCCCCCGGAAACTTCATCTGACTTGGGAAGTCCTGCACTACTTTCCACTGCGACTTGCGCCTGAGCGAAGCTAGAGACTTGCCACTCCAATTACCGTAATCAACTTCTGAGATGGATTCATCAACAACAATGCGGTCCTTTGCTCCAGACGAAGCCAGCCATGGGTCGATAGTTTCGCGACAACGCTGCAGTGGACTAATCGCTACTTCATCAAATTTAACAGCACCAAGTCGAGCGATGAGATCATTGGCTTGCTCTTTACCAGTTTTGCTTAACGAGATTCCTGGAGTTCTACCTGCCAAAAGATTCTTTTCATTGGCGACAGAGTGTGCATGCCGCAGTAGAACGATTCGTGCCATTTTCCAAGATTAACGCCCTTTGACTCGCTTGGCTTGCTAGGGTGCAGTCCATGGAAATCAGACGTGCGGGAAAGAGCGGACTCGAGGTCTCCCGTATCGGACTGGGCACGATGACGTGGGGTCGCGATACAGATACTCACGAAGCTGCTGAACAAATGCGCAGCTACATCGAGGCTGGTGGAAACTTTATTGATACCGCCGCTAGCTATGCAGCTGGTGATGCCGAACGCGTCATTGGCGGGCTCGTGGGAACATTCTTTAACCGAGATGACGTCGTCATAGCAACGAAGGCAGGGGTCTCCTTCCCTGAAGGTGTGCGAACTGTAAACAACTCGCGCCACTTTTTAATCGGCGAGCTGGAGAAGTCTTTGACACGTTTGGGAACTGAATACGTGGATATCTGGCAAATACATTCTTGGGACCCTGAAGTAGGACTGGAAGATACGCTCTCTGCCTTGGATTTTGCATACACCTCAGGAAAAGCACGGTATGTAGGAATCTCAAATTTCAATGGATGGCAGAGCGCACGAGCGATCTCTTTACAGGAAGCCAATACTGCCAAGGCTCCTATTGCCACTATTCAAAGCGAGTATTCATTGCTCAATCGCTCTATTGAAAATGAGATCGTGGACTGTGCAGCCGAACTTGGCGTCGGAATCCTTGCTTGGTCGCCACTAGGACGCGGCGTACTCACCGGAAAGTATCGAAATTCCATTCCTGCAGATTCACGCGGAGCTACACCTCACTTTGCCAATTTCATTTCAGAGTATTTAAATCGAGACTCCGCACGTATTGTAGAAGCAGTCGCAGCCGCTGCATCAGGACTCGGCTACTCCCCGTTAGAGGTAGCACTTGCCTGGGTGCGCGATGCTCCTGGAGTTACCAGCGCAATTGTTGGTGCGCGCACAGGCGCTCAACTGCGAGGAGTACTTACAGTTGAAGAGATAGTCCTGCCAGATGTAGTACGAACAGCTCTCGATGAAGTGTCAAGCGGTTTCTAGGAAATCCTTAAGAACATTTACACCGAAGCGAAGACCATCAACTGGCACTCGCTCGTCGACTCCATGAAATAGTGCCATAAAGTCTAGATTTGGATCTAGTTTTAACGGCGAGAATCCGTATCCGATAATTCCGATCTTCGAAAGAGCTTTATTATCGGTTCCACCACTCATGGTGAACGGCACAGGAATTCCATCTCCATCATGTTTGATCAATGCTGCACACATCGCATCGACAAGATCACCTTCAAATGGAACTTCAAGAGCAATGTCGGTAACGATTGTTTCGATACGTATATCTGGACCAACGATTTCGCGAATGGTTGCATTCATTTCATCTTCATATCCTGGAAGAAAGCGGCCGTCCACTACAGCACTGGCTTCACCAGGAATGACGTTCTCCTTGTAGCCGGCAGATAACATCGAAGGGTTTGCTGTGTTTTGCAATGTTGCACCGATCATTCGTGATGCACTTCCGAACTCTGTAAGGAGCGGGCGGAGGTCTTTGAGATCAAAAGGCTTTCCTGATGCTTTTGCCACAGTTTCGAAGAGACGCTTCACCGTTGCGGTGTATCGCTGCGGCCACTCGTAGCGGCCAATTTTGGCTACCGCTTCGGTGAGAGCGGTGATTGCGTTCTCTTCGTTGATCAAGGAACCGTGACCTGCTCGTCCCTGTGCGACGAGACGAATCCAATGGATTCCCTTCTCTGCCGTCTCAACGAAATAGAAACGCTTTGCATTAGGAAGAGTGATTGAAAAACCGCCAACTTCTGAAATCGCCTCGGAACACCCGGCAAAAACTTCAGGATGCTCGGCCACCATCCATCGAGATCCATAACTACTTCCAGCCTCTTCATCTGCGAAAAACGCAAGAGTAATCGGACGAGGTGGTTTGTAACCGATGCGAGCCCATTGACGTACAACAGCGATGATCATTGCATCCATGTTTTTCATATCTACCGCTCCGCGTCCCCAGATAAATCCATCTTTGAGGATTCCGCCAAACGGATCGACGCTCCAGTCTTCTGCCATCGCAGGGACTACGTCGAGATGACCATGAACAACAAGTCCAGGTCGATCCGGATGTGTACTCTCTAGATGCGCGATTACGTTGCATCTATTAGGAGCGGATTCATAAATTGTGGAAGCAATTCCAACTTCTGCTAACTGCGCAACAACATACTCGGCGGCCGCCTTTTCATCTCCCCTGCCTTCACCAAAGTTGACACTCGGGATACGAATTAACTCCTGGCAAATACGGATAGCGTCGGCTTCGAGTTCCTCACGGAGGGTGTTTTGATCAGTTGTCATGGCTTAAGTATCCACCAAGAGCACCTATGCGCCATAGGAGTTCTTCGCTTTGCCTTGACCACCCGGGGTTGATATCGTGTGCCCTCTTGATCAGCCTCGCGAGTCGAAAGAGTCGCAGAGAGCTGCCATGGTCAAGGTATTTATACTGGTCCGGGTGGCGGAATTGGCAGACGCGCTAGCTTGAGGTGTTAGTGCCCGCAAGGGCTTGAGGGTTCAACTCCCTTCCCGGACACGCAATGAGACTGAGGGTGACGTAGGTGAATGTAAAGCAAGCCCTGTCACTGATTCGCACGATTCCTGATTACCCAAAGCCGGGCATATTTTTTCAAGACATAACGCCGGTGCTGAGCAACCCTGAAGCATTCTATGTCGTTGTCCGGGCTCTTGCGGAGGTAGATCCAAAAAGTTCTGTAGTCGCAGGCATCGAAGCTCGTGGGTTCATCTTTGCGAGTGCGATCGCCGTCGCTAAAAATTGCGGTTTTGTGCCCATCAGAAAAAAAGGCAAACTCCCTTTCACAACATACTCTAAGCAGTACGGCCTAGAGTATGGCGTGGATGAGATTGAGATTCACACTGATGCATTCGCACCAGGTTCAAAGGTGCTACTAGTTGATGACGTATTAGCAACAGGTGGAACATTGGTAGCAGCGATAGAACTCGTAAAGCAAGCTGGAGGAATAGTCACCGATATCGCAGTTCTTAGCGAGATCAAATTTCTCGGAGGTCGCCAGCGAATCGCTGAGCACTCACCCGATGTTGCAATTCATGCCCTGATAAGCGGATGAGTCAGCGAGAACGTAACCCTCAGATCCAAGCACTACGAGCACTAGCTGCTCTGTTAGTCCTGGTCTATCACGCTCAGTGGTTAGATGGCGGCTATATCGGAGTCGATATTTTCTATGTGATTTCTGGTTTCCTGATTACCGGCATTCTCGTTCGTGAACTTGACGCAAAAAATACGATCTCGCTCGTTGCTTTCTATACACGTCGAACAAAAAGATTACTTCCTGCATCATTCGTCGTCATCTCAGCAACAGGCGTAGCTGGCTTCATTCTCCTTCCAGCCTCTATGCGTGAGTCCTTCGGTAGAGATCTCATAGCTGCCTCCACCTACATTTCAAACTTTCTTTTTGCGCTATGGGAGAACGACTATCAGAATCTCAACTCGACGCCTTCACCATTCATTCATTTCTGGTCGCTAGCAGTAGAGGAACAGTTCTATCTCTTCTGGCCATTCTTCATCTTGATACTTTTTCGTTTAGGTAAACGGCGCGCTGTTTTCTTCGGTGTTATCACTACATTGGTTAGCTCTTTTCTTTTCTCTCTCTATCTGACAGAACGCGCACCGATCTGGGCCTTCTACCTTCTGCCTACGAGAGCATGGGAGTTGGCAGCCGGTGCACTTCTCGTCTTTCTCCCAGAACTGAAAAAATTACGACCACTCATCGCTCTTTCATCTCTCATAATCATTCTCACTTCAACCTACATCTTTGACGAAACAACTCCCTTCCCAGGAACAGGAGCGCTTGCTCCAGTACTCGCTACTGCTTTGTTGCTCGCTAGCCGAAGTAGTTGGCCTCCCATACTTGATGTGGTCGCAAAATCACGAGTTACACAATGGCTGGGAGCAATCTCGTACCCGCTCTACCTTTGGCATTGGCCAGTACTAGTTATCCCGGCAATTTATCTAGGTGAAGAGCTCACCCTTATACAGACAGTCTCACTCCTTGGGCTTACGGTTGTCTTGGCTGGGTTAACTCACAAATACGTCGAAACTCCAATGCGTGAGGCCGTTTCAGGAAACCGAAGGACTCTGAAACTAGCGGCAACGGTGACCGTCTTTTCAGTCGCACTTGGGCTCACAACGTACTCGCAACATTCAAACACCATCACGATTGCTGATGGAACCAATTATTCGCTTGACGAAATCAGATCAAAACCAATTAACGATAGCGACGGCTGTCATATACATCTAAGGCAGACTGTCTCCCCCAAGTGCGAATACGGTGATCTATCCTCAGATGAAACGATCGTGCTTTATGGAGATTCTCACGCTGCGCAATGGCTTCCTGCACTTGATCTCATTGGAAAAAAGCGTGGAGTTAAAGTTATCTCGCTCACTAAATCCTCCTGCCCGTCGGCCGAAGTCATTAAGGAACTCTCATCACAGTATGACGTCGACGATTGTCAGGCATTCCGTGATTCCTCAGTCGCAAGGATAAATAAGCTCAAGCCGCTAGCTGTGATCTTGTCGGGAATGCAGCCAATGACTGCTCCGAACTCAGATGCCAGTTCTCGTTCTTGGTGGCTTGCCGGAGAGGCCAAAGTTCTCAATCGAATAAAGAACGCAACGAGATTTCCGATCTATCTCACCGACACTCCATCGCCAAAGGTGGACATCCCAGATTGCTTAATCGTAGGCAGAGGCGCAGCGTGTGACACCGCGAGAGCTATCGACGCAGAAGTTGCTCCAGGGTTGATACCAATTAATCCAACACCTTGGCTCTGCGTGGATAGGTGTCCCGCCATTGTGGATGGGATCATTGCATACCGGGACAAGTCCCACCTCACTGTTGCTATGAGCGAGCATCTTTCATCGCAACTGGAAATCTCCTTGGCGCGATTAGGTCTCTTCTAAGGTGACTTTATGGCAGGATCTCCGTCATGGCTGAATTGATCTACTACTGCGGAACTATGGATAGCGGAAAATCCACACTCGCCTTGCAGACCGCACACAACCACCAACAACGTGGGCGTGGTGGTTTAATTTTTACCTGTCAAGATCGAGCCGGTTCGGGAAAAATTTCTTCACGCCTAGGACTCACCAGCGCTGCTATCGAAGTTGTTCCCGGTTTTGATATCCATAAGTTTGTAGTCGACAAACTATCTATTGGAGAACGCATCGACTACGTAATCTGCGATGAAGCGCAGTTCTATCAGCCGGAGCAGATCGAAGAATTAGCTCGAATCGTTGATGGACTGGGAATTGATGTCTATGCCTTTGGAATTTTGGCAGACTTTAGAACGAAGCTCTTCCCTGGATCGGGGCGTTTGGTGGAGTTAGCCGATCGCGTCAACACACTTCAGGTGGAAGCACTTTGCTGGTGTGGATCTCGTGCCACTCATAATGCCAGAACTGTGGGTGGAAAGATGGTTACCGAGGGCGAACAAGTTGTTGTCGGAAACGTCGGATCTTCTGATGAAGTAGCGTATGAAGTTCTTTGCCGCAGACACCACATGCGCGGTGTCACTGCCCGCAACTCCAGGGCTGGTCACATATCGAGTGACCCTTTACCGTTCAACGAGCTTTAAAGACAACAAACGACTCACACTTGGAGACCAAATGACAAAGGTACGTGGACTCGCAGCGCTCAGTAAAGGTGCACCCTTTACCCGTTTTGATTTTGATCGCCGTGAGTTAGGCAGCCACGATGTCAAAATAGACATCGCCTTTGCCGGAATATGTCACTCTGATATTCACCAAGTCCGCGAAGAGTGGGGTCCTGCGATATTTCCAATGGTCCCCGGACACGAGATTGCTGGTGTGGTTACAGAGGTCGGCTCGGCTGTAACGAAATTCTCTGTCGGAGATCACATTGGCGTCGGCGTCTTTGTTGATTCTTGCCGCGAATGTGGGCCGTGCAAAGATGGTCTCGAACAGTACTGTGATCAGGGAATGACCGGCACATATAACACTTTAGAGCGTGATGGTAAGACCGTTGCGATGGGTGGCTATAGCAATGTTTTTGTCGTCAACGAAAACTACGCGGTGACGATTCCAAAGTCGATGCCACTAGATGGTGTTGCACCGTTGCTCTGCGCGGGAATTACTCTCTATTCGCCATTGAAACATTGGAAGGCGGGTGAAGGCACTCGTGTTGCTGTCATGGGCCTTGGCGGCTTAGGACACATGGGTGTGAAGTTTGCCCATGCTCTCGGCGCACATGTCACAGTTATATCCCACTCCCCTGGCAAGCGTGATGCTGCTTTGGCGATGGGCGCTGATGAATTCATTTGCGTGAATGATCCAAAAGATCTCAAACCATTCGCTCGCTCGTTTGATCTAATACTCAATACTGTCAGTGCGCAAATCGATGTCAACGATTACCTTGCAACCTTGACCATCGATGGAACGCTAGTTGTTATAGGCCTTCCGGGCGCTCCTTATCCCGTGCATGTGGGTTCCCTTCTCAATGGTAGAAAGTCTCTCGCTGGATCAATGATTGGCGGAGTAGCTCAGACACAAGAGATGATTAACTTCAGTGCCGAACATGGAATTTTGAGTGATATCGAAGTTATCAACGCGGATTATGTAGATCAGGCCTACGAAAGAACTGTTGCAAGTGATGTGAAATATCGCTTTGTAATAGATGCCAGCACAATCTAAATTAACTCAATTTCATCCGACTATAGAAACCGATGTAGTGCTCCAACAAAGATCGGAGCAACTAGAAGAGCTGGCAATAGATTGCCCACCGCTATCGTCTTGATCTTCAGCAAGTTGAGTCCGATTGAGACAAGCATCAAACCGCCGACAATTGTCATGGCATCGACCTGGTAATCGGATAGAACATTGCCAAGCCAAAAGCCGATTACGGTCCAGATTCCCTGGTAGATGCCGACAGGAATTGCTGAGGCTGCCACGCCCCAACCTAGGCTGGCTGCAAATGCCATGGCAGCGAAAAAGTCGAGAGATGATTTAAGTATGAGCTGGTCTGTACCTGTACCCATTCCATCGCTAATGGAACCGAGAATGGCTAGCGGCCCGATGACGAAGAGAAGTGATGAAGATAGAAATCCTTCAACAAAGGTTCCTTGGCTATCGGCTTTGAATCTCACTCTTAAAAAAATGCCAAAACTTTCCAATCGATTCTCAAGATTGGCTGCGCTGCCAATCACCCCACCAATAAGCAGTGATGCGAGAATGGCTAAGAGTGGCCAACCTTTTGGTAACGCATCCACATACCGCTCTGATCCGATGGCTACCAAAGCCGTGGCCGCACCAAGAATAGTGATCAAACCCAACACATCCGTAATGAGAGCACGCATGCGATCTGGCATGCGGCTACCGATTAAAACACCGAGAGAAGCGCCTGCAACGATGGTAAAAACATTTATGAGCGTGCCCGATCCCGTGAACATTCGGTAAGGGTACTTAAAGTCCAACCATAAAGGTAGGATTCCAGAATGAAGTTTCGAGAGATCATCGCTCATCTCAAACCCCACAGAACTGTTCCAGTGGTTCCGTGGACTGCTAAGAATCGCTGGGACCTCTCTTTAAAGCGTGTATTTATTCTCTTCTTTGGATTGGCAATCTTTGGATTGGGTGATGGATTGATTATTCAGTCGGGCCTTGGCAATGCTCCATGGTCTGTCCTGGCTCAAGGCATCTCGCTAAAGAGCGGGTTATCTATCGGAACATCCACTTTGATTATTGGCGCGCTCGTTCTTGCGTTGTGGATTCCGCTAAGAGAGCGTCCAGGATTTGGAACACTTTCAAATATCCTCGTCATCTCACTCTTTATCGAAGTCGGAACAAACATCTTTCCAAAGCAAGAGAATCTGATTGCTGGATTGTTCTTCACTCTCATAGGCATCGCGATGGTCGGCATTGGATCATCGCTTTACATAACATGTGGGCTTGGCCCTGGACCGCGAGATGGTGCTATGACAGGTCTGCATCATCGGACCGGCGTTCGCGTAGGACGAGTACGACTGGGACTTGAAGTGCTGGTTTCTATCGCTGGAGCGCTCCTTGGAGGGACCTTAGGCCTAGGCACGCTTCTCTTCGCCCTACTGATCGGGCAATCTGTGGCGATTTCCTTCGGCCTCTTAGCGCGCCTTACCTCAAAGTAACAACCTCAGTCAGATATTTTGACCCCATCAAAGACCTCCCCATCCTCGATCGGTCTGTGAGCCGTCATTTCACACGGGGTCGCAACCACCCCCGATAACAAAATGAGAAAGGTACAACCATGCTCGATAGTTACTTCAAAATATCCGAGCGCGGATCGACAGTGGCACAGGAGGTACGTGGCGGAGTCGTCACGTTCTTTACTATGGCTTACATCGTCGCGCTCAATCCACTCATCATCGGCTTAGCCAAAGACGCTGACGGAAAATATATCGGCGGCGGAGATGCTCCAAACTTGGCTCTCGTCGCTGCAATGACAGCTTTAATGGCTGGCGTTCTCACAATCCTTATGGGAGTTCTCGGTAACTACCCTCTCGCACTAGCAACCGGTCTAGGCCTAAACACTTTCGTAGCGGTGGGAATCGCTTCGCAGATGACATGGGCAGATGCAATGGGACTAGTCGTGATCGAAGGAATCATCATCACTATTCTCGTTCTTACGGGATTCCGTGGCGCAGTATTCCGCGCCGTACCTGGACAACTGAAGATCGCGATCTCTGTGGGTATCGGATTATTCATTGCACTCATCGGTCTCGTAGATGCAGGCTTTGTTCGTCGTACCGGTACAGGTCCTGTTCCAGTAACTCTTGGCGATAATGGAAACCTAGTAGGTTGGCCAATTATCGTCTTTGGTTTTGGACTCCTCTTAACAATCGCTCTCATGGTCAAGAAGATCAAGGGCGCAATTCTGATCGGTATTGTTGTGGCAACAGCTGCTGCAATCGCGATCGAATCAGCTTTCAAAATCGGACCACTGTTTAACGGTGCAACCGGTGCTGTAAATCCAAAGGGTTGGAATCTCAACGTACCTGCAATGCCTGCTGAGATTGTTGCAACTCCAGACTTCTCGCTCTTTGGTGACTTCAATCTTCTCGGCAGCTTTGATCGAGTTCCACTGATTACAGCTATTCTCTTCATCTTCACTCTTCTACTCTCAGACTTCTTTGACACAGTTGGTACTGTGACAGCAATTGGTCACGAGTCAGGATTGATCGACGATGAAGGAAATGTTCCAAACAACAATAAGATCCTCTTCGTCGACTCTCTTGGAGCTGTCGCCGGTGGAGCAGGAAGCATCTCCTCTAACACCAGCTACATTGAATCTGCAGCTGGCGTCGGTGAAGGCGCACGAACAGGTCTTGCATCAGTTGTTACTGGTGTCTTGTTCCTACTCACAACCTTCCTAGCCCCACTAGTTGCGGTCATCCCTTACGAGGCTGCAACTCCAGCTCTTGTGATCGTTGGATTCCTCATGATGACTCAGATCAAGAATATCGACTGGGATGATCTTGGAATTGCAATTCCAGCATTCCTTACAATCATCTTGATGCCATTTACCTACAACATTTCTGTCGGTATTGGTGTTGGATTCGTAACTCATGTTGTAATCCGTGCGATCCAAGGACGTGGCAAGGAAGTTCATCCACTTCTCTGGATAGTTTCAGGATTGTTCATGATCTACTTCTTGCAATCCCCAATCAATATCTGGGTTGGATAAACAACTTAACAAAGAAAAGAACCGGGTATTCACACACAGTGAATGCCCGGTTCTTTTGTTTTCTACCAAATGATTTGAGTTTTTCCCATCTCTTCTAACAACGAATTGCACTGTGAAAATGGCTTCGAGCCAAAGAAACCTCGATAAGCGCTGAGTGGGCTTGGATGGGCGCTTGTGATTACACGTACAGGATCGAAGTAATCCGACATTTGCTGAGCATTACCACCCCAGAGGATCCCGACTGCGCCCCTGGAAGCAACCTCGCGGATTATGATTTCAGTGATTGCCATCCAACCACTTCTTTGATGCGCATGTGACTCCCCCGGCGCTGTTGTTAGCGTGCGGTTGATCAAGAGAACGCCTTGTTGTGACCACCGTTCGAGGTTCCCATCAGATGGCATCGGAGTGCCTAGATCACTTTCGAGCTCCTTAAAAATATTTACTAGTGATGCAGGGAACGGCAAGATCTCTGGGCGAACGGAGAATGCGAAACCATCTGCGTAATCAGCATTTGGATAAGGGTCTTGCCCGACGATAACAACCTTTACGTCATCAAGTGGTGAACTCAATGGAGCGAGAATTCGATTTACTGCGGGTATGAATTCACCTTGGCTGACATTCTTAAATGCGGAAAGGATCCCCTCCTGAAGCGGATCCAGGATTGGAAACCATGAAGCATGGACAGGTTGAAAAATTGGATGGTTCACGAAGATGCTCGTGCAAAAAATCGCGACCCATCAAAGGAAACATTTACATCAACACCGAAAACTGCAGTGATATGTTCACTCGTTACAACCTGTTGAACGGGGCCGCTTACGGCGATCGCTCCATCTTTGAGAAGCAGAGCATGAGTGGTGCCAACAGGAATCTCTTCAATATGGTGAGTCACAATCACGGTGGCAGGGGCACTGGGGTCGCTGGAGAATTCAGAGAAGCGTCTCAAGAGATCTTCGCGACCTCCCACATCAAGGCCGGCAGTTGGCTCATCAAGAAGTAATAGCTCAGGATCGGCCATGAGCGCTCGAGAGATTTGCACACGCTTCTTTTCGCCTTCACTTAACGTTCCATAGTCTCGATCTGCAAGTTCTCGCACGCCGAATGTCGTGAGTAAAGCTACTGCTCGGGATTCATCCCACAAATCATAATCCTCATTCCATCGACCAAGGATTGCATAAGCCGCAGTCACGACAACATCTCGAACCTTCTCCTGGTATGGAATATCTTCTGAGATGCCAACTCCTGCGAGACCGATTCGTGTTCGTAATTCAAAGAGATCGACCTTACCCATCTCTTTCTCAAGGACGAAAACCTTTCCGCTTGTAGGAAAAGCTCGTGTAGCTAAAAGATTGAGAAGCGTGGATTTACCGGCGCCATTTGGACCAAGAATCACCCAACGCTCACCCGGAGATATTGCAAATGTAATTGGGCCAAGGATCATCCGTGTCCCGCGACGAACGCTGACATCTGAAACTCGTAATACTTCTTGACCACTCACGGGCTAAAAGATATCTCTTCGAGGCAATCAACACCCGTAAATTCGGGGAGATTGACCTGTGATTCACGATAATCTCTGCACATGGATAAGAAGAGTGCGTATTACACGGGTCTGATTTTGGTCTCAGGCGAAGATCGTCCTGGCATCACGGAGGCTCTCTTCTCAACGCTCTCCCCATTCTCGTTGACAATTATCGATATTGAGCAGGTAGTCATTCGCTCTCGCTTGATTTTGACCATCCTCATTTCACTTGATCACGCACATGCAACAGCGATAGAAGCTGACCTCAACGATAAGGCCGCTTCACTTGATCTGGATATTGCCATTGCATTTTCTGAGCAACAAAGTGAGAGCATCGCGGCCAAGACTGGACTCACCCATGTCGTGATTCTTTCTCAAGATTTAAAGCCAGCCGCCCTGGCTGATATTGCAGCAGCAATCGCCGGTGTGGCAGGAAATATCGAACGTATTCAGCGGACCGCTAGCTATCCCGTAACGGCGATCGAGTGTGTTGTGAGCGGTGCACCGACAGCAATTCTTAAGAGTGCTTTGACCCCACTCGCATCTAATCATTCGGTAGACATTGCTGTTTCTCCAGGCGGTCTCATGCGCTGGGCCAAGAAACTTGTTCTCATGGATGTTGACTCAACCCTCATTGCTCAAGAAGTTATCGATCTTCTGGGCGCCAAAGCTGGCGTTCAAGCACAGGTAAAGGAGATTACCGATCGAGCGATGGCCGGTGAAATTGATTTTGAAGTTAGTCTGCGCGAAAGAGTCGCCCTTCTGAAAGGGCTACCAGAATCCGTCATCGAGGAAGTGAGAAACGAAATATCTCTTACTCCCGGTGCCACAACATTAGTTTCCACTCTTCAGAAATTGGGACACACCGTAGCCGTTGTTTCTGGCGGCTTTATCAATGTAATCGAGCCAATCCTTAAGTCGTTGAATATCTCACTTTTTAGAGCTAACTCCTTAGAGATCGTCGATGGAATGCTCACCGGACAAGTACAAGGCCCCGTCATCGATCGAGCTGCCAAAGCAACTGCCCTTAAGGACTTTGCAAGAATCGAGGGCGTTGAACTAGAACAAACCGTTGCTATCGGAGATGGTGCAAACGACCTAGATATGATCGCACTTGCCGGTCTGGGAATAGCATTTAATGCAAAGCCCGCAGTCCGTGCTGCAGCCGATAGCGCGTTAAGCGCTCCCTACCTCGATAGCGTCCTCTACCTCTTAGGAATTACCCGCGAGGATATAGAAGCGTCAGGGCACAGTAACTAAAGCTAGGCGTCTTAAAGTCTGCAGGCATGAATATCGGTAACGAGAATTCCTCGCGCACCCAAGACATAGAGATCGTCCATCACTTTGTTGGTTTCGCTCCGCAATACCATCGCTCGAACAGCAAACCAATCTGGGTTCTGCAGTGGTGAAATTGTTGGAGACTCTAATCCGGGAGTAATCGCGCACGCCGCGTCGATATCACTTCTCTTAACATCGTAATCCATCAACACATACTGACGAGCAGTCACGACTCCTTGCAAACGTCTAATCAAAACCTCCAGATCCGCCGCAATCTCTGCGTCTTTGCGACTAATTACAATCGCTTCACTCGCGAGAATCGGATCACCAAAAATCTCTAACCCTGCCTGTCGCAAAGTATTCCCAGTGCTCACCACATCCGCGATCAGATCGGCTACACCTAGGCGAACGCTACTCTCAACAGCTCCATCGAGTCGGACCACTTCTGCTGAAACTCCAAGATTGGCAAGGTGACTCTGCACCAATCCAGGATAAGCGGTGGCGACTCGCTTACCGTTGATATCTTTCATTGAGTACTTCTCTCCTGCAGGACCAGCGAATCTGAAAGTTGATCCACCAAAATTGAGCGCCAATATCTCCGAGGCATGAGCTCCCGAATCAATCAAAAGATCTCGACCAGTAATTCCTGCTTCAAGCTCACCAGAACCAACATAGATCGCGATGTCTCGTGGACGTAAGTAGTAAAACTCCACCGAGTTTGTCGTATCAACAAGAACTAAATCGCGAGAATCAGTACGTTGTTTATATCCAGCTTCTTTTAGAATCGCAATCGATTCATCAGCAAGTGATCCCTTGTTCGGAACTGCGATACGTAACATCATGCTCCTTTAAAACTAGAGAAATTTATAAACATCTTTTGGGGTGAGGCCGCGCGCAAGCATCAACGTCTGCAAGTGATAGATCAATTGGCTGATCTCCTCGGCTAGCGCGTCATCGCTCTCATGCTCGGCTGCAAGCCAGACTTCGCCAGCTTCTTCAATAATCTTCTTACCAATCGAATGCACTCCTGCATCTAGCGCAGCCACAGTTGATGAATCTGTTGGACGGTCGATCGCCTTTTGTGACAGCTCAACCCATAGTTCATCGAATGACTTCATACTCGTAGTTTACTTGAAGTTCAGTGATCGAAGTGCTCTATTTACCTTCAGCCAAGGCCCTCAACTGCATAACCATCTCTGCTGGATCGGGTGAGTTAAAGACTGCGCTGCCGGCGACGAAAGTGTCAGCACCAGCGTCACGAGCGATCTCGATCGTTTCTAGCGATATTCCACCGTCTACCTGTAACCAAATCGGTCTATCTCCAATGAGTGAACGCGTCCTAATTACCTTATCCATCATTGCGCTCATGAACTTTTGACCGCCGAAGCCTGGTTCGACAGTCATGATTAAGAACATATCTACATCATCAACACAATCCGCATAATCTGCAATTGATGATCCGGGCTTAAGAGCTAGTCCAGCTCGAGCGCCCTCAGCCCTGACCGCACGTAGCGTCCTCGAAATTGAACTACTAGCCTCTGCATGAATAGTCACGCTTGCGCTACCAGCATGAGCATAGGCAGGAGCGAGACGATCGACATCAGCAATCATCAAATGAGAGTCGACTGGGATTGGTGAAGAGGAAATAATTGCTGCTGCCTGTTCGAAATCAAATGTGAAGTTTGGGACAAAAACATTGTCCATGACGTCTAGATGCAAAAGATCGGAAACCGATGAGATACGAGCTATCTCCTCATCAAGACTAGACAAATCGGCATTCAAAATGCTGGGTGTAATTCGAATTCCCATGTAGCTACATTACCTCACGAGATTTTTCTGAATAGGGCTAAGAACATTGCGTCAGTGTTGTGTCTCTGTGTCCAAAGAGCCATGCTCTTATCTCTGACTCCCCCTTCAAGACCAAGAGGCATGTACGGTTGAATATCAATCTGTTCGAGTTCGGGATGCTTCATTAAAATGTCGGCTACAGCAATACTTGTCTCAGCTAAATGGGGCGAGCAGGTCGCATAGCCAAAGACGCCGCCCACGTTCAAGATCGAAATTGCAGCATCGCTTATCTCGCGTTGGAGAACTCCGAGTTCGCGAAGATCAGCCAGAGAACGGCGCCAGCGGACTTCCGGTCTTCGTCGTAGCGCTCCCATTCCTGTACAAGGAACATCTGCCAGGATGGCATCAAAACATTCGCCTCGTGCAGTGATCTCACGAGCATCCCCCACCCAGACTTCATGAGTACCGACTACTTGCTTCACTAGATCTGCTCTGATCTGTGAGATTTCATTTGCAACAAATCTATGATCACCCTGGTCGGCGATCGCTGCTAGAAGTGCAGCTTTACCGCCAGGTCCCGCGCAGAGATCTAACCACGAACTCCTATCTGCAGAAGCCTGTGCGAAAATTGATGCAACTAGTTGTGATCCTTCATCCTGCACGCCAGCTCTGCGGTGGCGCACCGCCTCCAGTGCTCCCGGAGTTACATCTGCTCTAAATCCATATGGTGAATACGGCGTTTGCATCGCACCCCATTCCTCAAACTCTGAAATCTCTGAACGTCCCGGCCATGTAACAAATGTCGGCTTAGCGGGAGTGTTGTTTGCTTCAAGGAGTGAACGTACATCCTCGAAGTCACGCAGGAGATCAAAGTAGGCACTCACAATCCATTCTGGATGAGAATAAGTGATTGCGAGTCTGCTGACTTCATCACTGATCAATGCCACAGGTGCAAGCCACTCTTCCAAGGACTGTGCGCTTACTTTACGGAGTAGCGCATTGACAAACGATGCCTTAGATTCGCCTAAAACTTTCCGAGCTAGCTCAACCGTTTCAGATACCGCAGCGTGCATCGGCACTCTCATTTCAAAAATCTGCTGAAGTCCCAATCTCGTCACATCAACGATTCCAGAATCAACTTCGTTCCAAGGTCGATCGCTTACTTGAGAGAGAACGTAATCATGACGCCCCTGCATACGAAGCGTTCCATAGAGAAGTTCAGTCGCAAACGCCTTGTCGCGCTGGTCAAAGGCCGAGGATTCTAGCGCTCGAGGTAAGAGAAGATTTGAGTATCCATCACGGCGATTCACCTCGGTAAGGATGTCAAAGACAAGAAGTCGAACCGGATCAGCCTTTGGCTTCTTAAATGTATTTCTACGGGCCTCAACCACAGAGCTCACCAGGATTTATTCTCGCTCCTCGAGCCCAATCAGTAGCCTTCATCTCTGATTTACCCTGTGGGATGAGTTGAACAATCTCAAGCGGCTGATCTCCCGTACCAATAAGTACGCGGTCTTTCTCGATCAACCACTCACCTGCCTTAAGTGATTTCTCGGAAGAATCATCGTTGCATAACTTACTTTGGGTAATCTTAAGAGTTTCACCACGGAAAAAAGAGCGGGCTATCGGATTTGGGTAAAATGCTGCAACTTTGCGATTGATTACGGCAGAGGGTAATTTCCAATCAATCACTGCTTCAGCTTTACTCAACTTCCTCGCCAATGAAATGCCCTGCTCGCTCTGCTTTGTTGGCCGAACGCTATTCGATATATCTTCGAGCGTCTGCGAAACCAAATCGACACCTTTCTGTCCTAGAAATTCCAGCGCTTCTTTGCTTCGCATGCTGGGATCTCGGAGAAAAGATGCTTGTCGGTAAATGGGTCCGGTATCCATACCCTGATCAAGCAAAAAGACTGAAATCCCCAACTCTAAATCTCCACTTTCGATAGCACGCTGAACTGGCGCTGCACCTCGCCATGCGGGTAACAGTGAGAAATGGAGATTAATGAAACCATGCGTAGGTATTGAAAGGATCTCCTGTGGAAGTAATATTCCGAAGGCAACCGTCACCACACAATCAACGTCTTGGAGGTGGCTCGCCATATCTTCTGCGTTTTCAACTTTGATGCACTCAACCGCATTCTCCTGCGCCCATACGGCGACTCGGCTTGAAGTGAGAGATCGACCTCGACCAACAACCTTGTCTTCGGTGGTAAAAACCTTAACTAATGGATGTGTCCCATAGAGTAGAAAATCTAGAGTCGGAATAGCAACTTCAGGTGTTGCTGCAACCGCTAGACGCACTAGTTGCCCTTACCAAAAGTTTTATGGGGCGATACCTTGATGATTGGCGCAGAACCAGATTCAGTGGCATTCATAAACCATTGCGAATCTCGAATGTCTTTCATCGCGAGCTTGCGGAGTTCATTAGGCATACGTTCTATAAAGAGAATTCCATCCAAGTGATCTGTCTCGTGCTGCAGCGCTCGAGCCATAAATTCGCTTCCTTCAACGGTAATTGGCTCACCATGCATGTTAAAGCCGCGAGCGACGGCGCGCATTGCTCGCGGTGTCTCGTAACGAATTTCTGGAAACGAAAGACACCCCTCTTCGCCATCTTGGGTTTCATCGCTTAGAGTCAACTGTGGATTTACTAAGTGGCCAATCTCTTCGTCCACGCACCATGTGAATACACGCAGAGGAACACCGATTTGTGGCGCAGCTAATCCAGCGCCTGGTGCATCAAGCATTGTGTCGATCAAATCACTGACTAGATTGCGAAGTTCCTTATCGAAATCCACTACAGGTGAAGCTGGGGTAACCAAGACGGGATCACCGAACAATCTGATCTCTTGGATAGCCATAACCGTATCTTAACGCAGTTTAAATTTTCAAAGGGTATGAGAAAGGGTGTAGGGGTCGATCCGCATACGAGGTATCGATTTCTTGGCTATTCCCCGTTTCTTTCGGTAAGTAACCAGAAAATCAAACAGTTCTTGCCCGTGATCACGAGATACGGTCAAAATCACGCGTGAAAATTCATTGTCTATCCGTGTTGGTCCAAGGATGCGCGTGGAACTCGAAACACGACCTTCCTTTATGGATGAGGTCATTCCCGAGATAAACGTTGGAGTTTCGGCGTTCGCAATTTCAAGAACAACTGCATGAACCAGTGGAGGCAACTGAGCTTGCTCGCGTTCCCTCAACTCTCTTGCAAGAAGTGGAGAAAGATTCCAGCGCGAAAGTGCCGCAACTATAGGATGTGAATTGTCGATCACAACAAGTGCCTTACCATTTGCCGATAGCAAGCTTGCACTCTGCATAATCGCTTCGCGCGCACGCTCCTGAGCTCGAAGATCTAACTGTGAGAAGAGATTGTCGGCCTCGAGAATGACCACTGCTTGATATCCACCTGGTACTACAGGAGCCATTCCAGCCGTAGATAGGACAATGGAATTCTCGCTATCAATTTCCTGAACTACATGTGAGGCATCAGATGAGACAACTGCAAATCCAGGAAACGCTCTTCCGATCTCATGGGCATAGCGAAGGTTCCCGCGACCCAAGAGGTTCGCAGAACTCTTCTTGCACCATTTACAACTCCACTCTGAACTTGTGAGATTACAGAGAGAGCACACATATCCTTTCTCCGGACCACCAAAGTAAATTCGCCCGCCACATTCACAGAGGGCAATATTCCGACATGAAGCACAGGAGATTGCTTGCGAGTAACCTTTGCGAGGAACGAGAAAGAGTACCGAGCCACGCTTCAGTGCGCTTCTGATCGGTGAAAAGATTCGATCAGGTAACAATTCGCCATGTAGTTGCGGGTACGAGGTCGCATAAACTTTTGCTCTCTTTCCCTTAAGCGCTATAGCCTCCTTTTCAATCAGTAATGAAAGTTCTGAAGAGGGGGCAAAGCCTGCAAAGGTGAGATCTATGGCAGATAGCTTCGATCGTATGATTGCAACATCTCGAACATTCCAACCAGGTGTCCGTCTTTCATAGTGGGACTCAGATCCTTCGCGGAAAATTACGATTGTCTGAAGATTTGCAACGGGAGCAAATATTGCACTACGTGTGCCGATTACTATCTGCGATGCACCTGTGGCAACATGCAAAAAGTTGCTATATCTCGTTGATCTTGGCAGAGATGCATCAAGCACTGAATAGTTCAGATTCAGTTGTTTAAGTTCATTTGCCAAGGAGTGGACTTCACGTAACTCTGGAAGAACTACCAGCACTCCCCCCTTGCTGACCCGCTTCTCAATCCACGAAGCCATCGTGCGAAAGGGATTTTCGCCGGGGGTAAAAAGGTAATAGGAGTGCAAAGGGCTTTTGTTCTCATCTCTTGCTATCACGGTCTGCAAAGAGTTTGTAAATCCCTTTTCAGCTGAAATCACTCTCGGCGGGATGGCAGCACCTAAGATTTCACTCGGTACCGAACCCCATCTGCGAGCAACTGCTCCGACGAGTGAGATGATCTCATCGCTTAACAGTGGAAATGGAGAAGTCACCTTCTCAACGAACTTGAGATTTCCAATATTCGAATTGTTCAGTCTCTCAACGACAAATGCGTCCACTTTTCGACCTGAAAAATCTACCAATACCTTTACGCCAACTGAAACTGCAGCATCGAGAATCTCGGGAACCAGGTAGTCATAAGTCGACTCCAAGTGAGATAGACCGGTATCTACCCAGAGACGTGCGATCGGATAATCAGCTGCAGCAATGTTCTCGCCACGATCAACTTTCTGTACACGAAGTCTCAGAGGTGAGGAGGTCATCAGAGACCTTTAGCTTTGTGGACTAAATCGCTGCGCGGAGTTCATCCACGCGATTAGTAACTTCCCATGTGAAATTAGGAAGCTCGCGACCAAAGTGTCCATAGGCTGCTGTCTGTGAGTAGATCGGACGCAGTAAGTTGAGATCTCTAATGATTGCTGCGGGACGTAAATCAAAGACAGTCGTCACTGCGTTCTGAATCTTGGACACAGGAACGGTCTCAGTTCCAAAAGTTTCGACAAAAACTCCCACCGGATGCGCTTTACCAATTGCATAAGCAACCTGTACTTCGCAACGGCGCGCTAAGCCTGCGGCAACGACGTTCTTTGCAACCCAACGCATTGCATATGCCGCAGAACGATCAACCTTTGAAGGGTCTTTACCACTGAATGCTCCGCCACCATGGCGTGCCATTCCACCATATGTATCAACAATAATCTTTCTTCCAGTCAGGCCAGCATCACCCATCGGACCGCCGATGACAAAGCGACCTGTTGGATTGATGAGAACACGTAAATCGCTCTGCGGTAGATCAATCTTCGAAAGAACAGGTTTAATGACGTGTTCGATCACTTCTGGAGTTAGCTTCTTCGCTACGTCCACATCTTCTGCGTGCTGGCTGGAAATGACAACTGTATTGAGCGCTATCGCCTTGTCGCCGTCGTATTCAATAGTTACTTGTGTCTTTCCGTCTGGGCGCAGATAGGCAAGAGCGCCGCTCTTTCGCACGGCAGTTAACTGCTCCGCCAATTGATGCGCAAGATAGATCGGAAGAGGCATGAGCTCCTTCGTATCATCGCAGGCATAACCAAACATCAGACCCTGATCGCCGGCACCCTGTAAATCAAGTGGGTCAACGGCTGAATCGACGCGATGTTCAAAGGCATCATTCACGCCTTGAGCAATATCTTGTGACTGCTGGCCGATTGAGATTGAAACGCCACAGCTATTTCCATCGAAGCCTTTAACTGAAGAGTCATAACCAATGCCAATAACTGTATCGCGCACTATTCCCATAACATCTGCGTAACCGTCAGTCGTCACTTCACCCGCAACATGCACCTGACCTGTTGTAATTAGGGTTTCAACTGCCACGCGACTCTTCGAGTCCTGCGATAGAAGTGAATCAAGGATTGCATCCGAGATCTGATCTGCAATTTTGTCTGGGTGGCCTTCGGTAACTGATTCTGATGTAAAGAGTCGTTTTGACATTGTTCTAACCTAACCTATCTAGGGCCTGATCAAGGAGAAGATCGGCGAGCGTGTCTTTATCCATGCGATCAACGCTGACCACTTGTACGGATTCTGTCTTACCTGAACTGTCTGAATTGCCTGAAACCAAAATCACACCTTGGTTCTGATCTGAACCGAATATTTCACTACCTACGACATCGTTGAGGAAGAGGATATCGGCGCTCTTGCTCAATAGCTTTCTCTTACCTTCCTCAATATCCAGAGAAGTCTCTGCTGCGAAAGCAATCACAATCTGACTCTTCTTGCGTGAACCGACTGTTGCAACGATATCTGGATTAGATGCTAGCTCAATCGATGTAAGAGAGCCCTTCTTTATCTTTGCTTGGCTTACCTGCAAGGGCTTGGCATCTGCAACAGCTGCACTCATAACGAGCACGTCGCATTGATCGAATTCCTTCTCCACCTGACTAAACATTTCATCTGCCGTGTTTACTCTGATGCAACGAATCCCTGAAGGATCCGGTAGCTCACTATTTGCAAGTATGAGGGTGACATCAGCTCCGCGACGGGATGCAGCACGTGCGATTGCATATCCTTGTTTGCCTGAAGAACGATTACCTATATATCGGATTGGATCCAGCGGTTCACGAGTTCCTCCTGCGGTGACCAGTACTTTGCGTCCGAGGAGATCGTGGACAGGATTAGCGATTGCATTAAACTCGGCGAGAATGCGGGATGTTTCAGGGAAGCGTCCCACTCCGACATCCTTACCCGTGAGTCTGCCGTGGTCTGGATCCATGACAAAGAATCCGCGTTCACGAAGTAGAGCAACATTCGCAATTGTTGCCGGGTTGGACCACATGGCTGGATGCATTGCAGGAACAATCAGTTTCGGCGCTGCACTTGCAAGAACTGTATTGGTGAGCAAATCGTCAGCGCGCCCCTGAGCAATGCGGGCGATGAGATCGGCAGTAGCTGGAGCAATCATTATGAAATCACTCGAGCTTCCCAATGAGACATGTCTTACTTCATCGACCTTCTCCCACACAGTGGTCGTCACTGGACGACCAGAAAGGGCTTCCCATGTTGCGCTGCCTACAAAATTGAGGCTCGATGGGGTTGGTATGACAGTTACGCCGAAACCTTGATCTTGAAGACGACGGAGCAGATCACAAGATTTATATGCAGCAATTCCGCCACCAACGCCAAGAATTACTTCGCGTGTTGACACGAGATATGTTTCTTAGTGGTTACTTAACTGCAGGATCGAGATTTTCGATGGTCAACAGACCTTCATTGATTTCACGAAGGGCAATTGATAGTGGCTTCTCATGAACATGTGTCTCGACCAAAGGTCCAACATATTCAAGGAGACCCTCACCGAGTTGTGAATAATATGCGTTGATCTGACGCGCTCTCTTTGCTGCGTAGAGCACAAGGCTATATTTCGAACCGCTTTTATCGAGAAGTTCGTCGATTGGTGGATTTGTGATGCCGTCCATCAGTGCCTCCTATATTTTTAGCGCGTGGCAGACTCATTCTTTAAGACCGCTGCGAATGAGCCAATCTTATCAGGCTTGCAACCACATGCTCGACCTGGTCATTGACCAAGATATGGTCGAAAAATGGCGATTGGGCCATCTCTTCTTGGGCCAAAGCAAGTCTTTCGGCCCTTCTTTCAGGAGAATCAGTGGCCCGGCCCTCTAAACGTGAAACTAGCTCTTCCCAAGAGGGAGACTCAAGAAAGACCAGAATCGCATCAGGCCAATTCGCTTTAACCTGCTTAGCTCCCTCAATATCAATTTCGAGAAGAACATCCTTACCTTCCGAAAGTGCATCAAGGACTGGTTGACGTGGCGTTCCATAACGCGCACCGGCGAACGCTGCCCACTCTAAAAAGTAATTATTTGATATCGCACGATCAAATTCTTCATCGCTCATGTAGATGTAATCAACGCCATGAGATTCTGTGTGACGCGGTTTTCGCGTCGTTGCCGACACACTGACCCAGAAATCATCATGCTCTCGAATCACTTTGGAAACAGTGCTCTTACCTACTCCCCCAGGACCCGAGAGAACCACAAGAGCACCATCGTGGATCTTATCTCGAGGGATAGCGAACTCCTTTATAAGTGCCGTGCGTTGATGATGTCCGAGACCCATAATTCGTCTCGTACGAGAGATGCCAAGTCTATCGAGAATTGAGATTGCTCTCACTTTTCCGACACCTGATATGGATTCAAGCAATTCTGATACACGCATTTTCGCAACAGCCTCATCATTGGCCGAGAGAGTCAAGACTTGTTCAACTGTGAGATTGCCAGCTCTCACCTCAGCCTTTACTTCAGCTCTATGAGTTCGAGAAAATCTTGCCTTCGATAGCGCCGCCGCACGCTCTTCTTCTGTGAGGACAGGCGGTTTTCTCATGACCGTAATCTAGAGGATCGGAAGCACTACTCGTGAATGGAAGCGACTAATTCAGATGCCCGAGACGACATTGCAGCCTTACCTTGACTCCATCGGGAGGTAATTGGACGACCGATTACTAAGTAATTTGCTCCCGCAGAAATAGCCTGTCCAGGCGTCATGGTTCGAACCTGATCATCGCCACCAACTTCATCCGAGGGGCGAACACCTGGAGTAATGATCTCTACCGATGGTGCAATGACGGCACGAATCGCAGCTATCTCAAGAGGCGAGCAGACTATAGATGTCGCACCCGCAGCCGTTGCTACTCGGGCCATAGAGACTGCGGTCTCAAGCGCAGGTTTGGCATAACCGAGATCGGAGAGATCGGAGTCTGCAAGAGAAGTAAGAACTGTGACTGCAGTAATCGATGTGGAAGTAACTGCCGATACTGCTGCACTGATCATCCCTGCGCCGCCACTTGCATGTACCGTCAGAAAACGTGGGTGTAGATGATCAACAACTCCAGCTGATTTCTTTACCGTATTGGGAATATCGTGAAGTTTGAGATCGAGAAAAATCGATGCGCCACTTTCGCGGGCAATACTTTCGATTCCTTCACATCCAAAGGTGAGGAAAAATTCGAGTCCCAACTTATATATATCAATACTTTCACGAGTGGCATCAATCCAGGCGCGGGCTGTATCGAAATCCGATGTATCAACTGCGAGAATTATTGGGGATTGAGCCATTTATTCGGAGTCCTCTCGGTGAGCGAAACCCACAGCGTCCTTCACGGCGCTGAATCCTTTTGCGACCAAGAGCGCAGTCAGTTCGCGCTGAATCCGTGGAATTGCCGTTGGATCACCAAAACTTGCAGTTCCGACCGAGACACCGGATGCGCCAGCCAAAATTAGTTCAAGAGCATCGCGTCCCGAAGCAACACCGCCCATTCCAAGAATTGGAACGTGAGGCATGGCGCTATGCACTTGATAGATAGCACGCACTGCAACAGGCCTTATCGCTGGTCCTGATAAACCACCGGTCTTGCCACCAAGATGAGGTTTCATCGTTTCAAGATTAATGACCATTCCTAGAACGGTGTTAATCAGCGCTAAGCCATCAGCGCCAGCATCCACAACAGCGGTAGCGATACTAGTGATATCTGTGACATCCGGAGTCAGTTTTGCGATGATCGGTATTTCGCCACCGATGATTTTACGAACTCCATCGATCGCACGGGCGGCCGTCTCTCTCTCACACGCAAAAACCATTCCGCGATTTTCAACATTAGGGCATGAAATATTTACTTCCAGTGCACTGATGCCTTGGACTGACCGAATTTTCCGCGCCAACATCGCGTACTCATCTGTCGTTTCGCCTGCAATGGAAACGATTACGCGTGCACCCTTGCTCAATAACCAAGGCACATCCTGAGCTAAAAATTGATCAATTCCAGGACCTTGAAGACCAATTGAATTGAGCATGCCGGAAGGTGTCTCTGCCATGCGCGGAGTTGCACGGCCATGTCGTGCTTTATTCATTACTGACTTGGTGACAACCGCACCAATTTCGCATAAGTCAAAGAATTGCGAGAGCTCCTTGCCTGAACTCGCACAACCACTAGCGGTGAATATCGGGGCTGGAAACCAGGCATTTCCTAAAGTGGTTGAGAAATCTAATGCTGACGCACTCATTGAGTACCTACCGGTGGAGTTTTGCCAACTAGATCCCAAGCAACCAAACTTCCATCCATAACTGGGCCATCGATGCACGAGCGCAGCATTGCAATCGAGCCATCTTCATTCTTTACAGGTAGAACACAAGTCATGCAGATACCGATGCCACACGCCATCGACTCCTCTACTGCGCACTGGTGCACAACATCTGTTCCATCAGTGATTTCAGAGATAGCACGCAACATGGACATCGGTCCACATGAATAAATAACGTCAACAGAGCCTTGAGCTATGAGATCGCGGATGGGCGCGGTGACTCTTCCATGTTCGCCCATTGAGCCATCTTCGGTGAAAATCTTTAAGGTTGTCGCGCTTCGCTTACCCTCTAATGGAGCGTAAATTTTCGATCCAGTGCTTGCACCTAAAAGCATGTCAACTCTGCAACCACGAGTCTTAAGAACTTCAGCTAACCCAAAGAGTGGCGCCGAGCCATATCCTCCGCCGACAAGAAGTGCATTCACGGAACTCGTAGGAATTCCAAAAGCTCTACCAAGAGGTGCAACAATATCTAGCTCAACGCCTTCTTCTTGCGAACAGAGCCACTTAGATCCAGAACCATGTGGAGCGACGATCAACTCCATCGCTCCCCCAGATGCGCTTCCGTGAGTTATTCGAGAGATTGCGAACGCCCTGCGCAAAATCATCTTTGATGTATCTCCGCCCACAGAGATGGCTACGAAGTTTCCGGGCCGACAAACTGAGGCAAGATCTCCAATAGCAAGAAGAATTTGGTGGTAAGCGCCAACTCTCTTATTGCTAAGAATTGTTGCGTTGAGCTGTGCTGCGCTCTTGTTGATAGTTCCCATTAATCATTGAGCCAATCTTGGATTGGACGAACATCTAAGTCACCAGCTTGTAAAACTTTAATTCCTTCAACGGCTGCACTAAAACCCGCAGTTGTAGTAATACACGGGATAGATCTCTGAATCGCGGCGGTACGAATTGCCCATCCATCGGCTCTTGTTCCGCGTCCCACAGGAGTGTTAATCACGAGATCAATCTCTCCCCCATTTAATAATTCGACAATCGTTTTCTCTCCGTACGGGCCAGAACCTTCGGAAGCCTTGCGCACCCGTGCGGTCATTACATCATGAGAAGCTAGAAAATCCGCCGTACCTGATGTTGCAAAGAGTCTAAAGCCGAGGGCGGCAAGTGACTTAGCCGGCGAAAGGCCCGACTCCTTATCCTTGTCAGCTAAGGATATAAAAATTGATCCGGATTTCGGAAGTGAACCGAAAGCACTGATCTGACTCTTGGCATAACTTGCACCAAAGGAGGAGGAAATTCCCATCACTTCACCCGTAGAGCGCATCTCAGGTCCAAGGACGGCATCCACTCCTCTGCCATCCATCCTTCTAAATCGATTCCAAGGTAGGACCGCTTCCTTGACAGAAATTCCCTTAGCAACTCCATCGCCCTCTTCAGGAAGTGTGTGATCGTGGCGCAACTCAGCGATCGTCGACCCGACTGCGATGCGTGCAGCGGCCTTAGCAAGCGGTACGCCCGTAGCTTTCGAAACAAAAGGAACAGTTCTAGATGCGCGAGGATTCGCCTCCAAGACGTAAAGGGTGTCGGCAGCCAGAGCAAATTGGATGTTAATCAGTCCGCGTACGCCAACACCTTGGGCAATTTTCAATGTCGCTTCACGGATGAGATCAAGTTGTGTATGTGTGATGGTCATCGCAGGCAGAACACAAGCACTATCTCCAGAGTGGATTCCTGCTTCTTCAATATGTTCCATCACGCCACCCAAGAACAACTCCTGGCCATCAAAAAGTGCATCGACATCTATCTCGATTGCGCTGTCGAGAAAGCGATCGACTAAGACGGGGTGATCGGGAGTTATATCTGTGGCCCGGGAAATGAAAGAAGAGAGTGAAGCATCATCGTAGACGATCTCCATTCCTCGACCGCCAAGGACAAACGATGGACGCACGAGAACTGGATAACCGATGCGTTGTGCAATCTCTATCGCCTGCATCTGTGAAGAAGCCATACCAAACTCCGGCGCAGTGAGTTGTACTGACTCAAGAACGTCACCGAAGGCGCCACGTTCTTCAGCTAAATTAATTGCTTCCGGACTTGTACCCAGAATCGTAACTCCTGCTGCCTTGAGTCCAGCTGCAAGTCCGAGAGGAGTTTGACCACCAAGCTGTGTGATTACTCCTAGAACAGGGCCAGCGAGAGTCTCTGCGTGCACGACTTCCAATACATCTTCGAGCGTGAGTGGCTCAAAGTAAAGTCGATCGCTTGTGTCGTAATCCGTAGAAACCGTCTCAGGGTTGCAGTTGATCATGATCGTTTCAAAACCCGCTTCATGCAGAGTGAACGATGCGTGCACACATGAGTAATCGAATTCAATACCTTGCCCAATTCGATTTGGTCCACTTCCGAGAATGATCACAGCGGGAATAGTTCTTGGCTTAACTTCACTCTCTTCTTCATAACTCGAGTAGTAGTACGGGGTAAATGCTTCAAACTCCGCGGCGCAGGTATCAACAGTCTTGTAAACAGGTCGCACGTTGAGATGTGTGCGAGTCTTGCGAATCTCTTCCTCCGTACTGCCTCTCAGGGCCGCGATCTGACTATCAGAAAATCCGTGCTCTTTGGCAAAACGCATTGCTTCTGCAGTCAATTCACCTGGTTGGGCAACTTCGCGTGCGGCAGTATTTATAGATTCGATTTGAGTGAGAAACCAACGATCAATCTTGGTCTTTTCGTATACCTCTTCAATGCTCTTTCCGGCCCACAGCACTTGTTGTACTTGTTGTAATCGATATTCCGTTGGAATCGAGATTTGATCCATCAGGGCTAATGTGCGCGACTCTGAGATTTTCTCAGGGAAGGTAAAGATTGATTCCTTTCTTTCCAAAGAACGCATAGCCTTCATAAGAGCTTCCGGAAATGATCTGCCAATCGCCATAGCTTCGCCAACCGACTTCATCGTTGTCGTCAAACGTGGATCTGCATCCTGGAATTTTTCGAAGGCGAATCTCGGTGCCTTTACAACCACATAATCAAGTGTTGGTTCAAATGAAGCCGGCGTTACCTTGGTAATGTCATTCTGGATTTCATCGAGTGTGTATCCAATAGCGAGTTTGGTTGCGATCTTTGCGATTGGAAAACCTGTGGCTTTTGAAGCTAGAGCGCTGGAGCGTGAAACTCGCGGATTCATTTCAATAACTATTATTCGGCCATTATCAGGATTGACAGCGAACTGGATATTACAGCCGCCCGTAGCAACGCCAACTTCTCTGATAATCTCAATCGAAAGATTGCGTAACTTCTGGAACTCAACATCCGTGAGTGTGAGCGCTGGAGCGACGGTAATTGAATCACCTGTGTGCACGCCCATTGGATCAATATTCTCAATAGAACAAACAATGACTACGTTATCGCTGGAATCACGCATAACCTCCAGTTCATATTCCTTCCACCCGATGATGGACTCTTCGAGAAGAACCTCAGAAGTTGGGCTATGTCTTAATCCGGCACCAGCTATTTGGTGGAGAGACTCTTCATTGAAAGCGATTCCAGAACCCAACCCACCCATAGTGAAAGAGGGTCTAACAACGACCGGGTAGTTCAGCACCTTGACTGCCTCTAAAACCTCAT
>JBILSO010000094.1:0-4032 GCA_044372065.1 Candidatus Planktophila sp.
ATAAATGTATTGGCCATGTAGACCCATCATCAGATTGATACCGGGGAATGGATGCCACATTTGTGCGCTGTAGCCCCAGCCGTAATCTAATGTAACTACGGATGTTGAAAGACGTGCAGTCCAAGAAGGGCTTGCGATATCAGGCATACCGTTCATAAGTGCTTGTCCTACGCGAGCATAATCCCGTGCAGTTGCATTAAAGCAGCAGAATGCCTTCTCGTGTCCGCCGACCTTATCGACATTCCATGTTGCATCGTAATCTGCACGAACGCGCTTCCAGATACGGTCGCTGAACTCATCTGCCAGTTTATTCCCGGTAACTTCTTGAATGATTAGTCCGAGCATCTGAGTATTTACACTTCGATACTCAGGAAAAGTTCCTGGCTCTTCTCGCATCTTTCGATTGTTATTCAAAAAGAAGTTCATATCAGTCGTTGCATACATCTGCGCGATAGCTACGCCCCAGCCTGACGGGCCAGCCGGGTAATTATCGGAGACACCGATACCTGAGTTCATGTCGAGAAGGTCCTTGATCGTAACCTTGTCGAAGGATGTACCAGCCTTAAATTTAGGTAAGTAACTAACAAAGGTGTCACTCTCTTTGAGTGTTCCTTCATCTACTAGTTGACCTATGACAAGTGACGTCATTGTCTTTGCAACAGAATACGAAGGAAGAACGGTCGATTCTGTTTTGCCATTCAAATACTTCTCGTAGGTGATCTTTCCATCACGGATAACCAAAAACGCATTTGTCTGTGTTGCATCGAGAAATTCGTCGAATGTAACTTTCTTCCCCTGCCACATCACCTCGGTGATGGATTCAGAATCTGCAGAAACCCATGCCGACTCATCAGATGGTGCGCCTTTGATGATATGAAATGGCATGAGGTCAGGCGTCTTTGAAGCGGGAGCTAGTCCAAGTTTGATGGCAGCTATCGGCTCTGGATAGCGAATGGCTTTGGTCAATCCAAAGAGGGCTAGATAGAGAACGAATAGTGAGATAGCAAGGTTACGAATTATTCTGCGCACATAGTTAGGCTATCGCGCGCTAGGCTTATTCCTATGGATGCACGCGAAGTTGTCGAGGGGCTAGCGCTCAAAGCACGCACGGCTGCTCGTACGCTAGTTGCAACAACGGGTGACCAACGTCGTCAAGCTCTTCGTGCGATTGCAGATGAGATCGATGCTCGCACAGATGAAATCATCGCAGCTAACAATATTGACATTGAGCGTGCGAAAGCAGAGTCAATGCATCCACAGATGCAAGATCGACTCTTGCTGAATCGCGAGCGAATTGCGGGGATCGCCGATGGCGCTCGACAAGTTGCCGCGCTAGAAGATCCACTTGGTCGCATCCTGAAGAAGTCGACACTCCCTAATGGCCTTGAACTCGAACAGATGAGTGTTCCATTTGGAGTCATTGGAATGGTCTATGAAGCACGACCAAATGTCACAGTTGATGCCGCAGTCATCCTTTTAATGTCTGGCAATGCCGCCCTGCTTCGCGGTTCATCTACTGCAGATGCCAGCAATAAAATTCTTATTGACGTTATGAGATCCGCACTAGCCAAAACCGAGATTTCACCGGATGTCATTCAACTTGTCCCATCCGATGATCGTGCAACAGTTCAAGCACTGCTTACCGCCCGCGGCAAGGTTGATCTTGTAATCCCACGTGGAAGCGCCGCCCTTATCCGCATGGTTGTCGATGAAGCCACCGTGCCAACAATTGAGACCGGTGCCGGTGTCTGTCACGTATATGTGGATGCGTCAGCTGACCTTGCAAAAGCGCTTCCAATCGTGATGAATTCAAAGACCCACAGACCAAGTGTCTGTAATGCGGCAGAGACGGTGTTGGTACATAAATCAGTCGCTGAGAAATTCTTGCCTACTTTGCTGACCTCACTCCATAACGCCGGTGTATTGCTACATTGCGATGAAGCTGCAGAGTCAATTGCAAAGTCACTCTCCATTGATGTCACCCGCGCAACAGCGCAAAACTGGGGGACTGAGTACGGCGTCCTTGAAATGAATGTGGGAGTTGTAGATTCGCTAGAGAGCGCTGTTGATCACATCGCGACCTTTGGAACTCAGCACACAGAAGCAATAGTTACTGAAGATAAAGAGAGCGCCCGTAGATTTATTGCAATGTCAGATTGTGCGGCAGTAATGGTCAACGCATCTACTCGCTTTACAGATGGTGAGCAGATGGGATTCGGCGCAGAAATCGGAATCTCTAATCAAAAACTTCACGCTCGTGGCCCTATGGGGTTAGAGGCGATGACAACGACTACCTGGATCGTCACCGGAACCGGACAAATTCGCTCTTAGGCCTTTCTTTTTATAGACTCCACTCATGAGCAGCCTGTCACGTGATGATGTCGCAAAGTTGGCAGCCCTTGCCCGTATCGAAATGAGCGAAGAAGAACTCGTAAGCCTTGCCTCACAGTTTGGCGTGATTCTTGATGCTGTTGCTCGAGTACAGGAAGTTAATCTCGATGGAGTAGCAGCGACATCTCATCCGCAGCCTATTCGAAATGTTTTTCGTGAAGATGTAGTACACCCAAGCCTTACTCCGGCGCAAGCCCTATCTGGCGCACCTGCACAAGAAGAACAACGTTTTCGAGTTCCACAAATTCTTGGTGAAGCCGAGTGATTACACAGAGCGCAGCGGCAATGTCCGAAGCCCTATCAAAGGGTGAAGTGACATCGACAGAGTTAACGCAGGCACATTTAGATCGCATCGGCGATGTCGATACTTCAGTAAAAGCATTTCTTCATGTTGATGCAGAAGGTGCCCTGGAACAAGCGGCTCGTGTTGATGCGGATCGAAGTGCGGGAAAGAAATTACATCCATTAGCTGGAGTTCCATTAGCGCTGAAAGACGTGCTGACTCAAGAAGGTATTCCAACTACTGCTGGCTCAAAGATCTTGCAGGGCTGGAAGCCTCAATATGACTCAACCGTTGTTTCTAAGATTAAAGATGCTGGCATCGTCATCCTTGGAAAGACAAATATGGATGAGTTTGCGATGGGTTCATCGACAGAAAACTCAGCCTACGGCCCAACATTTAATCCATGGGATTTAGCGCGAACACCAGGTGGTTCCAGTGGTGGATCTGCAGCAGCGGTCAGTGCTTACGAAGCACCGCTTGCGATTGGATCGGATACTGGTGGATCAATTAGACAACCTGCAGCACTCACAGGAATTGTCGGAGTGCGCCCCACATATGGTGCAGTCTCTCGTTACGGACTTATCGCATACTCATCAAGCCTTGATCAGGCTGGACCGTTTGGTCGAACTGTTTTAGATACCGCGCTCTTGCATGATGTCATGGCAGGACATGATCCAAAAGATGCGACAAGTATCAACGGAACATTTCCAGATGTAGTTGCTGCTGCGCGAAAGTGCGATGTAAAGGGCATGAAGATTGGTGTCATCAAGCAGCTTCAAGGAGAGGGATATCAAAGTGGCGTGCAAGCACGTTTTGATGAATCACTCCAAGTTTTAGCATCTCTTGGAGCACAGATCGTAGAAGTTGATTGCCCAAGTTTTGAATACGCACTTGCTGCTTACTACCTCATTGCACCATCTGAATGTTCATCAAACCTCGCTCGCTTCGACGCCATGCGCTATGGCCTTCGTGTAGGAGATAGCGATGGCGCATCTGCTGAATCTGTAATGAACGCAACAAGAAACGCTGGTTTTGGTCACGAGGTAAAGCGCCGCATCATCCTCGGAACCTACGCACTCTCTTCAGGATATTACGATGCTTATTACGGAAGCGCACAGAAGATTCGCACGCTGATTATTCAGGATTATGCAAAAGCATTTTCACAAGCAGATGTGTTGGTCTCACCAACTGCTCCAACAACTGCATTTAAAATTGGTGAAAAATCAGATGATCCGATTGCTATGTATTTAGGTGATGTTGCAACGATCCCGGTAAACCTTGCTGGTATCTGTGGAATGAGCCTTCCAGCGGGTCTTGCTGACGAAGATAACCTTCCAGTGGGATTCCAGATCATGGCA
>JBILSO010000031.1:0-12579 GCA_044372065.1 Candidatus Planktophila sp.
CCACGTTCTATTCGTTGGCACAAAGAAGCAAGCACACCAGCCAATCATTCAGCAGGCTGCACGCGTTGGTATGCCAACCGTGACAGAGCGCTGGTTGGGTGGAATGCTCACCAACTTCCCAACTGTCTACAAGCGTATTCAGCGTCTTAAGGAGCTTGAAGCTCTTGAGACAGCTAACGACATGTTGCTTACAAAGAAAGAACTTCTTGTTCTTCGTCGTGAGCGCGAAAAACTTCACAAGAACCTTGACGGTATTCGTCACATGACCAAGTTGCCTTCAGCAATCTGGGTTGTCGATACCAAGAAGGAGCACTTGGCAGTTCAGGAAGCGAAGAAGCTGGGAATTCCAGTTATCGCAATTCTTGATACCAACTGTGATCCAGATGAAGTTGATTACAAGATTCCAGGTAACGATGATGCAATCCGCTCAATTGAATTGCTGACACGCGTAATCACAGATGCAATTGTTGAAGGCCTCAAGGCCCGTACAACAACATCTTCAGCCGATGTAAAGCCAGTTGAAGCAGCAACTGCCGAGACTGCAACTGCTGAACTTGAATCTGCAATTCTAGAATCAGCAGCTCCAGCGGCTCCAACAGAGACACCGGAGGCGTAACAATTGGCTAACTACACAGCAGATGATGTAAAGCGTCTTCGTGAAGCAACTGCAGCAGGAATGCTCGATTGCAAGAAGGCTCTCGATGAAGCAGATGGCGACTACGACAAGGCCCTAGACATCATTCGTGTTAAGGGACTGAAAGGCGTTACAAAGCGCGAAGGTCGACTTACTTCAAACGGTCTAGTTGTTGCTCGTGTTTCAGGTGACCTGGGCGTCATGCTCGAACTTAACTGTGAGACAGACTTCGTTGCAAAGGGTGAGCGTTTTATCGCACTTGGCGATGAACTTGTTGATCATTTACAGGCTGCCAAGAGTGCAGATGTTGAAGCTTTCCTAGCCTCAACAATGTCTAACGGCAAGACTGTTCAAGCTGTTCTTGATGAAGGCAATGCAACAATGGGCGAGAAGATTGAAGTTCGCAACGTTGCAGTGATTGAAGGCCCAGTCGGCCTCTACCTTCACAAGACAAGCCCTGATCTTCCACCACAGGTTGGCGTTCTTGTTGCCCTTGTTAAGGAAGCAGCCGAAGTTGGTAAGGATGTTGCACAGCACATCGCAGCATTTGCACCTAAGTTTGTACATCGCGATGACGTACCCGCAGATTTGATTGAGAACGAGCGCCGTGTTGCTGAGGCAACAGCTCGTGAAGAGGGCAAGCCAGAAGCTGCCCTTTCAAAGATCATCGAAGGCCGCGTCACCGGATTCGTCAAGGAAGTTAGCTTGCTCGAGCAGGCATTTGCTAAGGATGCCAAGAAGACCGTGCAGCAGATCCTTGATGAGGCAGGAACCGCCGTCAAGAAGTTCCACCGATTCCGCGTAGGTCAGTAGACTTCACGCACCAGATTCACAAAGCTTTACATAAGCGAGAGGAGCACCTAATGCCCGGTACAAGAGGTTCGTATCGGCGGGTGCTCCTTAAGCTTTCTGGAGAAGTTTTTGGTGGAGAAAAAGGCATCGGTGTAGATCCTGATGTTTTGGCAGATGTAGCAAAGCAAATTCACGCAGTTGTCCGCGAAGGCGTTCAGATGGCAATTGTTGTTGGTGGCGGTAACTTCTTCAGAGGTGCTGAACTTTCAGAGCGTGGAATGGAACGCTCACGCGCTGACTACATGGGAATGCTCGGAACAGTTATGAACTGTTTAGCACTCCAAGATTTTCTTGAGAAAGAGGGCGTTGATACTCGCGTCCAGACTGCGATCACCATGGGACAGGTTGCAGAACCATACGTACCACGCCGAGCAATTCGCCACCTTGAAAAAGGTCGCGTAGTTATTTTTGGTGCTGGCGCCGGAATGCCATTTTTTACTACCGATACCGTTGCAGCACAGCGCGCACTTGAAGTGGGTGCAGAAGTTCTTCTTCTTGCTAAGAGCGGCGTCGATGGCGTTTACAACGCAGATCCACGGAAGGATCCAACAGCGACAAAGTACGACAGCATTTCTTACAGCGAAGTGCTTCAGAAATCTTTGGCAGTTGCAGATGCGGCCGCCTTCAGTCTCTGCCGTGAGAACTCACTTCCTATCGTGGTCTTTGACTTGATGACAGCAGGAAATATTGGCCGCGCAGTCCGTGGCGAAAAGATTGGAACACTCGTCGCATAAGCGATGAGTTGAGACCTCAATACCTAACGGGACGGAATAAGAAAATGGCAGATGTAGCAACGCTTCTAGCGGATGCGCAGTCAAAGATGGATAAAGCGGTTGAGGTCGCTAAAGATGACTTCGGAGCCATTCGTACCGGCCGTGCCCACCCAGCCATGTTTAACAAAATTATGGTTGATTATTACGGAACCTATACAGCGCTTTCTCAGCTTGCTTCGATTCAGATCCCTGAATCACGCATGGCAATTATCTCTCCATTCGATAAAGGTGCGATGGCATCGATTGAAAAGGCAATCCGTGATTCTGATCTTGGCGTCAATCCTCAAACTGATGGCGTAGTGATCCGCGTGAACTTCCCGCAGCTAACAGAAGAGCGCCGTAAGGATTACATCAAGGTCGCAAAGACCAAGGCTGAAGATTCGAAGATTTCAATGCGCAATATTCGCCGTAGCGCCAAAGAAGCCATGGAAAAATTAGAAAAAGATGGCGATATTGGAAAAGACGATCTCGCTCGTGGTGAGAAAGAACTTGAAAAGATCACTGCAGATCATGTGGCGAAAATTGATGAATTGCTTAAGCACAAGGAGACCGAACTTCTAGAAGTCTAGAGTTCAACAATCTTCTCGTGAGCGATCTCCATTCATTTAACGAAGCCGTCAACGCTCGTGCAGGTCGCAAACTCTTTCCATCCATCGCTGTTGGATTAAGTCTTATTGCGCTGATTTGGTTATCTCTCGCTTTCGAACGCACCGTCTTTGCATTCTTGGTCGCACTGGCTCTGGTCTTGGCCACGAAAGAATTGTCTGCAGCCTTGACTTCTGTTGGATTCGTTAATTCATTCCGCACCTTAGCTGTAGCAGCTGTTGGCATCACACTCTCGACATGGTTTACAGGCATCAACGGACTAGTTCTTTCTATGGCGGCAGCCTTTACTCTCATTCTCCTACTCTCTTTGCGACATGGCCCAGAGAATTTTGTTAAGCGTGCGAGCTCAACGGGACTAGCTCTGCTCTATCTACCATTTCTGGGTGGATTCATCATCTTGATTGCACGTCCAAGCAATGGATTAGCCGCCATCATGACATTTTTAATATTGATTGGTTGTAACGATACCTTCGGTTACATAGTCGGCGTATTGATTGGTAAGCACCGCTTTGCGCCAAAAATTAGTCCAAAAAAATCTGTTGAGGGCCTTATTGGATCGCTGATTGCAACCACAATCGGTGGAGCAATCGCCTTCAATTACATTCTCAAAGATGATTGGCGTTACGGCGCTGCTGCTGGCCTACTTATCGTTATTACTGCGACATCAGGAGATCTCATCGAAAGTGCAATCAAGCGCGATATGTCGATTAAAGATATGGGCAACCTCTTGCCGGGCCATGGTGGAGTTTTGGACCGCATCGACTCAGCCATTTTTTCTGCTCCTGCCATGTATATGGCACTTGAACTTGTGAATCGTCTTTCATGACCGAGATTAAGTTAATTTTTGACGAGCCTGTACAGAAGAAGAAGGCACCTAAGCACCTAGCAGACCTCTCGCCAGCAGAGCGAAAAGAGTGGGCGAAAGAACTTGGCTTCCAACCATTTCGCGCTTCACAGGTTGCAACTCATTACTTTTCACACTTATCAAACTCTCCTGAACAGTGGAGTGATATCCCTGCCGATCAACGTCAGGCCATTGCAGATGCGTTAACTCCTCAATTGATTGAGTTGGTTACCACTCGCACAACTGACGGCGGAATGACTCGTAAAGATTTATGGAAGCTCCATGATGGCACATTGGTTGAGTCAGTTTTGATGCGTTACACAGATCGCGTCACTGTCTGCATTTCATCTCAGGCTGGTTGCGGAATGAATTGTCCATTCTGCGCCACAGGACAAGCAGGTCTTACTCGAAACCTGACAGCGGGTGAGATCACCGCACAGATTGTTGCAGCAGCACGAGCTTGTGCCGAAGGCGAACTCCCTGGCGGTCCAACACGTCTTTCCAACATTGTCTTTATGGGTATGGGGGAGCCACTGGCAAATTACAACGCAGTAGTGCGCACCCTTCGCAACATCACAGATCCCAACCCAGATGGCTTAGGAATCAGTGCACGCTCAGTCACCGTATCTACCGTCGGTCTTGTTAACGGCATTGAAAAGTTAATGGATGAAGGAATCAACTGCACCTTAGCTGTTTCACTCCACACACCTGATGATGAACTTCGCAATACCTTGGTGCCCATTAATAATCGTTTCAATGTGCGTGAAGTTTTGGCCGCCGCCGATGCCTACGAGAAGAAGACTGGGCGTAGATATTCAATCGAGTACGCACTCATTCGCGACATTAACGATCAATCTTGGCGCTCTGACTTATTAGGCCGCCTACTAAAAAGTCGTAACGCGCACGTGAACCTCATTCCACTGAACCCAACCCCGGGCTCCAAGTGGACCGCTTCCCGTCGCGAAGACGAGGCCGAGTTTGTACGAATTTTGGAGAGTTATGGGGTTCCGGTCACAGTTCGAGATACCCGTGGCCGTGAGATCGATGGGGCATGCGGACAATTAGCGGCTGCCGAAAAGGGTAAAGAATAAGTAGACTCGCATCCATGGATATCCGTGAAGCAGCAGCTGCCTATGAAAGTTCAACCCAGTACTTTCTCAATCTTGCGCGTGGAGTAACTCCAGAACTATTAGATGTTCGCCATGAAAATGGTTGGTCTGCACGACAAGTTATTCATCACATGGCAGATTCGGAAGCACAGTCATACGCCCGCCTTCGCCGCTTAGTTGCAGAACCTGAAGGTTCAGTTATTCAAGGTTATGACGAAGGTGCATGGGCTGAGTGCGAAAAACTTGGCTATAAAGATGCGCCCGTTGAAAACTCAATTGCGATCGTTGCGGCAGTGCGCGCGGGTTCTCTCGATGTCCTGAAGCGACTTGAAGAATCAGATCTTGCTAAATTTGGAGAGCATTCAGAGAGTGGAAAATTCACAATTGAAAAGTGGCTCACCGGCTACACAAACCATCCAAAAGATCATGGCGATCAATTAGTTCGAGCCACAAAGGGGCAGGAGTAAATCATGAAGAAGCTAACCAATTTCATCAACGGAAAGTCAGTCGATTCCACTTCGGGCGAGACAACAACTCTGATTAATCCAGCAACTGCTCAACCCTTTGCCACTGCGCCAAAGTCGAATGCCGCGGATGTAGACCTTGCGATGAAATCTGCCGCTGCAGCATTTGAGGGGTGGAGAGATTCAACTCCTTCTGAGCGTCAGCGTGCGCTACTCAAGATTGCCGATGCCATTGAAGCGCGAGCTGAAGAATTTGTTGCAACTGAGTCAGAGAACTGCGGAAAGCCTCTAGGTCTGACAGCATCTGAAGAGGTGCCACCGATGGTTGATCAGATCCGCTTCTTTGCAGGTGCTGCACGTAACCTCGAAGGTAAATCTGCTGGTGAGTACATGCGTGGAATGACTTCATTTATCCGCCGTGAGCCAATTGGTGTGTGCGCACAAGTAACGCCATGGAATTACCCAATGATGATGGCTGTCTGGAAGTGGGCTCCTGCTATTGCTGCCGGAAACACAGTTGTTCTAAAGCCAAGTGATACAACTCCTGCATCGACAGTATTGATGGCACAGGTAATGAGTGAATTCTTGCCAGATGGTGTTATCAACGTTATTTGTGGTGAGCGCGAAACAGGTGCACTCCTTGTTGACCATGCGACTCCATCAATGGTTTCAATTACAGGATCAGTTCGAGCAGGTATGGAAGTTGCAGGCGCAGCAGCAAAATCTCTTAAGCGCGTTCATCTGGAACTCGGTGGAAAGGCACCTGTTGTCGTTTTCAATGATGCCGATCTTCAAGCAGCAGCTGAAGGAATTGCGATCGCTGGCTTCTTCAACGCAGGACAAGATTGCACAGCAGCAACACGAGTGTTGGTGCAGGCCGGCGTATATGACGAGATGGTGAAGTTACTTGCAGATCAAGCAAGCAATCAGATCGCCATGGGCATGCCAGATGCGGATGTTCTGGTTGGTCCAGTTAATAACGCTTCGCAGTATGCGCGAGTCAACGGATTTATTGAGCGCGTTCCTTCACATGCTCGAGTCGTCGCTGGGGCAACTCCAAATACTCTCGGTGGCTACTTTATCGCACCAACTGTCATCGCGGATCTCAAGCAGAGTGATGAATTGATTCAATCCGAAATCTTTGGGCCAGTCATCACGATCCAGAAATTTGAAACCGAGGCAGAAGCAATCGCCATGGCCAACGGAGTTGAGTACGGCTTGGCTTCTTCGATCTGGACCAAGGACCATGGTCGTGCGATGCGCCTGGCCAAGGCCTTTGACTTCGGCTGCGTCTGGATTAACACTCATATTCCTTTGGTGGCAGAGATGCCTCACGGTGGATACAAGCGCTCGGGATACGGCAAGGATCTCTCCAGCTACGGATTTGAGGATTACACCCGCATCAAGCACGTCATGAGCAACCTCAACGCCTGAAATTAGCAATAAATTTCACCTGAAATTACCTCAAATTAGTTTGGCCATGAGGGCCTCACGGCTCCATAATGAGCCCTGCACAACCGTCCCTTGTTCCGGAAAATAAAAAGGAGCCCATCCACATGGCTAATTCACCGAAGAAACCTCTCTCAGCAGAAGCAAGTGCAATTATCAACTCTAAATTTTCACGTCGCGCACTTGTTGCCGGTGCTGGTGCACTCGGTGGAGCTGCGCTCCTGAGTTCATGTTCAAGTGGCGGCGATGATGCTGCATCAACAACTGGCTCAGTCCGTTGGGGTAACTGGCCTCTTTATCTTGATTACGATGAAGATACAAAGCTATATCCAACGCTTGAAGCGTTCACAGAAGCAACTGGAATTGCGGCAGAGTACTTCGAAGATTACAACGATAACGATGAGTTCTTCGGAAAAGTTCAGGCACAGCTAAAGCTCAAGCAAGATATTGGATATGACATCGTAAGCCCAACTGACTGGATGGCAGCTCGCTGGATTCGTCTTGGCTACACACATAAGTTTGATAAGGCAAACATTCCTAACGCTGGAAATATTCTTGACACTCTTGCATCCCCATCATTTGATCCAATGCGCGAACAATCACTTACGTGGCAAGGAATCATGGGAGGTTTCGGTTGGAACACTGAAAAGGTTCCAAACGGTGTTCGCACGCTTGACGATCTCTTCGCTCCAGCCAATAAGGGAAAGATTGTTGTCCTTTCAGAAATGCGCGACACAATTGGAATTATCTTGCGCTCGCGTGGCGTGGATCTTCAAACAGTGACCGAAGACCAGTTCATGAGCGCTGTTGAATTCCTAGAGCAGAAGATTGCCGATGGCTGGATTCGCGGAGTTAAGGGCAATGAATACGCAGAAGATCTAACGGCCGGTGACGCGGTTGCCGTTATTGGTTGGTCTGGCGATATGTTTATTCTGAAGTCTGAGAATGATGGCAAGTTTGATTTTGCTATCCCAGAATCAGGCGGAACAATCTCAGGCGATAACTTGATGATTCCTTACACTGCAACAGCCGAAGCTAAAGCAAGTGCCGAAAAGCTCATCAACTGGTATTACGATCCAGCGATTGCAGCTGAAGTTGCTGCCTACGTCAACTATGTGACACCTGTTAAGGGTGCGCAAGCTGAGATGGAGAAGATCGATCCAGCACTTGCTGCTAGCGAGTTCATCTTCCCAACTGAGAAGACAATGGCAAACCTCTCTGTCTTCCGCTCACTCACACCTGCTGAGGAAACAACTTGGTCTGAGGCCTTCCAGAAGGCCGCCGGAAACTAAGTGACAGATAGCGCTAACTCTGCACGCGGTGACCTTAAACTCACACGAATCACGAAGAGTTATGGTGATTTCACAGCTGTTGATGATCTCTCTTTGACCATCCCTGAAGGTTCATTCTTTGCATTGCTTGGACCTTCAGGGTGTGGCAAGACCACGACTCTACGTATGATCGCTGGTCTTGAAGAGCCGACTGTTGGAAGTATTCATTTGGGTACAACAGATATCACAACAAAAAAGCCATATCAGCGCCCCATCAATACCGTTTTTCAGAACTACGCGCTATTTCCACATTTAACAATCTTTGAAAACATCGCATTCGGTCTTCGCCGACGTGGCATAAAAGATGTTGATGAAGCAGTGAACAAGGTGCTTAATCTTGTAGAACTTCCTCACCTTGCCCAGCGCAAACCAACTCAACTCTCTGGTGGACAGCAACAGCGCATCGCTCTTGCGCGCGCAATTGTTAACCGTCCTGCACTTCTCCTTCTTGATGAGCCGCTTGGAGCACTTGATCTCAAACTTCGTCGCCAGATGCAGATCGAGCTCAAGTGGATTCAAAAAGAAGTCGGACTCACATTCGTTCACGTGACTCATGATCAAGAAGAGGCCATGACAATGGCTGACACTATTGCCGTAATGAATGAGGGCAAGATTGAGCAGATGGGTTCTCCTGCAGATCTCTATGACAATCCAAAGACTGCTTTTGTTGCAAACTTCCTTGGGCAGTCAAACTTGATTAAAGGCTCCCTTGTTGGAACTGATGGAGATTCTCTGATTGCAGATCTCTTTGGTCAGAAGATTGCACTTCCTCGCAATCGTTCACATGCCAACGACGCATCGATCCTTGCGGGAATCCGACCAGAGAAATTCCGTATCTCACTATTACAGACTCCTACTTCGGGCAATGTATTGAGTGGTGGCAAAATCGAAGATGTTTCCTATATCGGCGTCTCCACCCAATACCAAGTCTTGATGCCTTGGGGACAAGAGCTGATGGTCTTTGAACAGAACGATGACGGCGTAGCACCGTTCCATATCGGCGATGCAGTTAATATTTCATGGGAGCCAGTTTTCACATTCGCTCTCCGCGGGGATGAGGATGCAGAAGCCGGTACCGAAGTAGTTCCTGAAGATCTCGACGAAGAATAAAAAAGACTCCTGCCATGAAGAAGATAAGAACACCCTACCTACTACTTCTTCCTGGCTTTGCCTTTCTCTTCACATTCTTCATCGTGCCAATTGTTAACCTGGCGCAAACTTCGACACAGACTCCAATTTCAGACGGTGACGTTGGGCAATATGAGCAGACTTTTCGTTTTGCAAATTACCTTGATGCATTTCTCGAAAACCGAGAGCAGTTTTCGCGCTCATTTGTTTACGCGATCATTGCAACGTTACTCGCGCTGCTTATCTCTTACCCTCTCGCATATGCACTCGCGTTTAAAGCGGGAAAATACAAGAACATTCTCCTGGTCCTAGTAATCGCGCCATTTTTCACCTCGTTTTTGCTACGCACTGTAGCGTGGAAGCAAATCCTCGGCGAGGAAGGATTTGTAGTTCCCACTCTTCGAACTATTGGAATCATTAGCGATACGACAACTCTGACATCGACATCTTTTGCCGTAGTAATGGGTATGACCTACAACTTCCTGCCATTTATGACTCTTCCGCTCTATGCATCTATTGATCGAATCGATCCGCGAACCCTTGAAGCATCAGGTGACCTTTACGCCAACGGATTTACAACCTTCCGCAAAGTGACTTTGCCGTTATCTATGCCAGGTGTGGTTGCAGGAACGCTTCTTACCTTCATTCCTGCGGCTGGCGATTACGTCAACGCTGAATTATTGGGCGGACCAAACACCACAATGATTGGTAATGTGATTCAGTCGCGATTCCTTATTCCTGACTATCCGACTACGTCAGCTCTTTCGTTCACTCTCATGGTTGCCATTTTGATCATTGTCTTGATCTACATACGCAAAGCTGGAACGGATGAAGTCGTATGAGCCAAAAGCAAAAACAGAAAGATGCTTCAATTCCAACCTTGCCACTTGGTGCTTTGATTTCCCGATGGTTCGGACGCAATCTCATTCGCATCTACATGGTTGTCGCGTTCACTTATCTTTTTATTCCAATTGCCTACACATTTGCGTTCTCATTTAATGACTCTGGAAAATCCAACTTAGTATGGAAGGGATTTACCTTCGACAATTGGGCGAATCCTTGTGGAGCACCGAAAATCTGTGAAGCGCTTGGAAACTCCATCAAAATCGGACTGCTGGCAACGGTATTTTCAACAATTTTGGGAACGCTCATAGCCTTCGCTATCGGCAGATATATGTTTAAAGGTCGTTCAACTACAAATCTACTTATTTTTCTTCCAATGGCTACACCTGAGATTGTCCTCGGCGCTTCGATTCTTTCGCTCTTTTTGGTCTTACAAATTAACCCTGGATTCTGGCCAACGGTCATCGCCCACGTCGCCTTTTGTATTTCATTTGTCGTTGTTACAGTCAAATCTCGCATCGCTTCTCTTGATCCACGTTTAGAGCAGGCAGCAATGGATCTCTATGCCAATGAATTTCAGACCTTCCGCAGAGTGACACTTCCGCTAGTAGCGCCAGGAATAGCCGCAGCTGCGCTCTTGGCCTTCAGCCTCTCCTTTGATGACTTCATCATCACTAACTTTAACTCTGGAACCGTCACCACATTTCCTAAGTTTGTCTACGGGGCAGCCGCTCGTGGAATTCCTGCAGAAGCAAATGTAATTGGATCAGCTGTGTTCTTCTTGGCCCTGATAATTGTGATCGTTGGACAAGTTGTCAGCCGTAAGCGTAAGGTTTCTTAAATGGTTAACCATGGAAATATGTACGGCCCAAGCTTTACTTTTCTTGGTATTGCACAATGCGATTTAGATGATCCAGCTAGCTTTGCTGACGCAGATGTAGTCATTGTTGGTGCGCCGATAGATTCAGGAACATCACATCGTTCCGGTGCAAAGTTTGGCCCGCAGGCAATTCGTGGGGGAGATTACTTACCGCATGATGCATCGCGCCCACATTTAGCCCTTCGGACAGATGGTTTGAAAGACCTTAAAGTTGTCGATGCCGGAGATTTGATGATGCCTGGGGGAGACCTTGTTGCATCCCTTGCAGTGTTACGCGAGGCAACGGAAAAGATTTCACGAGCAGGTGCGATCCCCGTCATTTTGGGTGGGGATCATTCGATTGCTTCGGCAGATGTTGCCGGGATCGCTAATCACTTGGGTCACGGAAAAGTCTCAATGATTCATTTTGATGCACATGCCGACACGGGAGAAGATCAATTTGGAGCTCTCGTTGGACATGGAACACCGATGCGTCGTCTTATCGAAGATGGATATGTTCGCGGAGACCGCTTCTTACAGCTTGGGCTTCGCGGGTATTGGCCAGATCATGTGACCCTTGCGTGGATGCGTGATCAGGGAATGCGTTCCTATGAGATGACCGAAATACATCACCGCGGACTAGCAGCAGTTCTCGATGAGTCTTTTGCAACTCTCACAGATGGTTGCGACGGAGTTTTCCTCTCAGTTGATATTGATGTTGTTGATCCTGGCATGGCACCTGGAACCGGAACACCTGAACCAGGCGGAATGACTTCACGCGAACTGCTGGAAGCAGTGCGCCGAATCTGTCTTGAACTTCCTGTAGTCGGAATCGATGTTGTAGAAGTTGCACCACCATTTGATTCAGCTGACATCACTGCGATATTGGCAAACAGAGTTGTGCTGGAAGCGTTAAGTGCCATTGCAAAGCGTCGCAATGGCAGCACTTACTCACCAACACAAAATCTTCTGGACCGTTAATCAATGCGTGATGTAGTCATTCTTGGCTCCACTGGCTCTATCGGTGTACAAGCACTTGAAATCATTGAGGCGAATCCAGGTCAATTTCGCGTTGTTGCACTCACCGCAGCAGGCAATAACATTGATCTTCTTGTTGCGCAGGCGATTAAATTCAAAGTAAGTGTGGTGGGAGTAACTCACAACGCAGATCAAGTTCGACACGGCCTTCCAGGAGTTCAGGTAATTGATGGCCCTGATGCATCAACAGAAGTAGCAGCCATAACTTGTGACGTGGTGCTTAATGCGATTACCGGATCGATCGGTTTAGCTCCAACTCTTGCTGCTCTCAAAGTTGGAAACACTTTAGCTCTTGCTAATAAAGAATCACTGGTCGCTGGCGGGGATATGGTGATGGCACTTGCAAAGCCTGGACAACTCTTGCCTGTTGATTCAGAACATAGCGCCCTCTGGCAAGCACTTAAATCTGGCACCAAGAGTGAAGTTTCTAAACTGATTCTCACCGCAAGTGGTGGCCCATTTAGAGATCGAGACGACCTCTCAACTGTCACTGTTGGAGAGGCGTTAGCGCATCCCACATGGGAGATGGGTCCAGTTGTCACAATTAACTCATCCACGTTAGTCAATAAAGGTCTTGAGATTATTGAAGCGCATTACCTTTTTGACATTCCATATTCACAGATCGAGGCGGTGATACATCCGCAATCAG
>JBILSO010000095.1:0-3954 GCA_044372065.1 Candidatus Planktophila sp.
TATCTCGTAATTAATTGAGCCACAAGCGGTGCCCCAGTCTTCGGCCGTGTAACCCCCTGCGATTCCATCGCCAAAAACCTCAACCCATTCACCTGATATTGCTTGCGAATCTGGACCCAAATCAACCACGAATTGATCCATGGATACTCGCCCAATGATTGGTGCACGTTCACCATGGACAAATATTCCAGCACCTTGTGCAGTTCGTGGAATTCCATCAGCATATCCCATCGCAACGATTCCCAGTTTGGTATCGAGCTGGGTAATCGCGGTAGCACCATATCCAACTGGTGATTGAGCAGGAACTTCCTTTACTAAATGTAACTTTGCGCGCACTGACATCGCAGCCTTAAGTCCAAGAGATGTCGATGTACCGAGAGTCTTCACATCCGGCGTTAATCCATAGATCGCAATTCCGGCTCGAACCATATCAAATCGTGACGCTTCATCCTTCAGCGTTGCGGCAGAGTTTGAAAGATGGCGAACAATATTTGTAAACCCAAATGACTCTAGAGTTGCAACCATCCCTTTGAACCGCTCGCGTTGCAGATCATTCTGTTCTTCACCGGGTTCATCTGCTCGAGCAAAGTGGGAGAAGATTCCTACGATATCGACGTTGGAAACATGGTGAGCGTCAAGCTTTCCCCATTCGCTTAAAAATCCTCCACGGGTCATACCGGTATCAACCTCAAGATGAACGCGTGGGCGGTTGGCAGATTTCACTGCGCCAATTTCTTCAAGTGCGATTATTGATGAAGCTGCTAGCTCTATTTTCTGATCCACTGCTGATTTGTAATCCGAACCGGGAGGTACCAACCAAGCCAAGATCGGCGCAGTGATTCCCGCTTCTCGCAACGCAATTGCTTCTTCAAGGAGAGCAACACCTAAAGATGTTGCACCACCAGCAAGTGCTGCGCGTGCGACAGGAATCAGTCCATGACCATATGCATCAGCCTTAACAACTGCCATCAGATCCACGCCAGCTAACGCTTGAAGGTGCTTAACATTCTCAGTGATGCGATCAAGGTCGATGATCGCTTCTGCGCGGTTATGTGTACTCATCGTTCGAGAACCACCATGGCTGATGCGATTCCGCCATCATGAGAGAGAGATAGGTGCACTTGTGCGCCATCAATCAGATCTGCAATTGCCCCACGGAATAAAAATGCAGGTTTTCCATTTTCTAGGTTGATTACTTCAGCCTCATGCCATGCCAAGCCATGGGCAGGACTTAGCGCTTTATAAAGGGCTTCTTTAGCGGCAAAGCGTGCGGCAAGGGATGCGATCGGCTTGCTGGCTTCCGAGGGAGTGAAAAGTTTTTCACGTAATCCTGGTGTTCGATCAATGCTTTCTTTAAAGCGCTCGATATCAACGACATCGATGCCGATTCCATCAATCATGGCCTTGAGTCTAGTGCAGTTGGCTTTTCGAGGGAACATACCTATCGACGGCGATTACCGCTACAAGAAGAGCGCTACCAACAAAGAGGCCACCCAATAGATCGGTAAACCAATGTGTGTGACGAATCAAAGAGACTGTGCATACCGTCAAAGAAATTGCAGCGACTCCGGCGGATGCTAAGCGTCCTTGATATCTATCAACGTGGGCGTATCTATAAATCAAATAAGCCAAGATTCCCCACGACAAAACAGCATTCGAAGCATGGCCGCTCGGATAAGACATTCCACCTGCATGTAAGAGATCAATTCCAAGACGTGGTTTTGTTCGGCCAAGTAATAACTTAGCTGAACCGACAACGAGGTTAAGAAGAATTAATGATAGAAATGCCAAGTTAAGTGGACGCCATGTCTTGAATTTCCATGCAATAAATGCTGCGGCGATGAGTAGGACTGTTGCGGTTAATCCGCGTAAACCTAGATCATCTAGTCTGCGTAGAATAAATCCACCCAAGCCTTCAAACTGTGGTTTAGGTGAGCTGTTGATTCGCTTATCAAAAACTGTTAGCGGGCCGTAGGTGTAGACCTGCTGTGTCACGATTAAGAAGCCGGTAAACAAAATAGCCGACCACTTCAAAGCCCTATTTCGTTGAGCCTTACGAATATTTGCTGGCACTCTTCTCACTCCACCGTGACAGATTTAGCCAAGTTTCGAGGTTGATCAACATCGTTCCCGCGAGCTACAGCCATCTCGTAAGCGAAAACTTGCAATGGCACAGTAGCCAAGATCGGTTGAAGAAGGGCAGGTCCTGCAGGGATTCGAATGATGTGTTCGGCACCCACAACTGCATCACCTTCTTGGGCAATGACGATCACGCGAGCTCCGCGTGCCTTCACTTCTTGAATATTGCTCAACATCTTCTCATCGAGAGCATTTTCGTGCCCTGCTGGCAAGATCGCAATTACTGGAGTCTGCTTCTCTGAATCAATAAGTGCAATTGGCCCATGCTTAAGTTCGCCACCGGCAAATCCTTCTGCGTGGATATAGGCGAGCTCCTTTAGCTTGAGCGCGCCCTCAAGTGCAACGGGATATCCAACGTTGCGTCCAAGGAATAGAACCGTCTCTGATGTTGCAAATTTACGAGTGAGTTCGCGGAGTGGTTCAACGGTTTCAAGAATCTGCTCTATCTGACCAGGGAGTTCAAGCATCTGATGATAGATGGCCTTAACGTCAGCATCCGTAAGTACTTTACGAACTTGCGCAAGCTTAAGACCAAGGAGATAGACGGCAACTATCTGCGTCAACAGTGCCTTAGTGGATGCAACAGCGATCTCAGGACCTGCATGCGTATAGATCACAGCATCCGATTCACGTGGAATCGTCGAGCTATTGGTATTGCAAATAGCAAGCACTCGTGCACCAGCTGCCTTCGCATGACGCACTGCCATTAAAGTATCCATCGTCTCACCTGATTGAGAGATGGCAACAACAAGTGTTGAGCTGTCTACGATTGGGTCGCGATATCGATACTCGCTAGCGATCTCGACTTCTACGCTGATCTTTGCCCACTTCTCGATAGCGTACTTTGCAACCATTCCCGCGTGATAAGCGGTGCCGCATGCAATCACAACAATCTTTTTGAGCGCTGCAATCTCAGTATCAGACATATGTAGTTCATCAATAAGGATCTGATCGTTATCACTCAATCTGCCGATGAGAGTATCCGCAACTGCTTTAGGTTGTTCGAAGATCTCTTTGAGCATGAAGTGCGTGAAGCCACCTTTTTGTGCAGCTGCTGCATCCCAAGTAATTTCATACTCGCGCGGTGCAACCGCCTTGCCATCAAGATCAATGATCTCAATTGATGCTGGTGTGATGGTGATAATTTCGTCTTGGCCGAGTTCGATAGCGCGCTTGGTGTAATCGATAAATGCCGCAACATCTGAAGCCAAGAAATTCTCGCCATCACCGATTCCTGCAACAAGTGGTGAATTGCGGCGCACGCCAACGATGCGCTCTGGGTCATCCGCATGTACTGCCAGTAAAGTAAATGATCCGCGCAATAGCTTTACCGCCGCACGCATTGCTTGGGTGAGGTCTCCCCCGTGCTCCTTGCGAAGATCGGAGAGAAGGTGGGCTACTGATTCAGTATCTGTATCTGAAGAAAATGTATGACCGCGAGATTCAAGTTCAGCCTTGAGCTCTGAGTAATTTTCAATGATTCCATTGTGAATGACAGCTAACTTGCCTTCGTTATCAACATGAGGATGAGCATTACGATCTGTCGGTCCGCCATGTGTTGCCCATCGGGTGTGGCTAATTCCTGAATGAACTGTTGGAATATTTGGAGAGAGTGCGCTCTCTAAGTTAGCAAGTTTTCCGGCTCGCTTTTCAATAAAGAGCGCTGCCGGTGTTCCGAGTGCGATACCCGCTGAGTCATAGCCTCGATATTCAAGCCGGCGCAGTCCCTCGATAAGTGGATCAACTGCCGAACGTGCGCCTGTGTATCCCACAATGCCGCACATCTATGGCTCCCTTTGATCAAAATTGAATTAC
>JBILSO010000032.1:0-12227 GCA_044372065.1 Candidatus Planktophila sp.
GATCTATTTAGCGCTGCTTATGCACAAGGTGAAGATATTTACTATGAGGCAGCTGTCGCTGGCGCTATCCCAATTATTCGCCCTATGCGCGACTCACTCGCTGGTGATCACGTCGTTCGCCTCATGGGAATTGTAAACGGCACGACAAATTACATTCTGACAAAGATGCATGAAGACAATCGTGAATTTGCAGATGTGTTGGCCGAAGCTCAGAAATTAGGTTACGCAGAAGCTGATCCCACTGCGGATGTCGAGGGCTTTGACGCGGCTGCAAAGGCTGCAATTCTCTCTGGTCTTGCCTTTCACACACGCGTCACTGTTGAAGATGTATACCGTGAAGGAATTTCATCAATCACCCTTGAAGATGTACAGATCGCAAAATCGATGAACCATGTCATCAAATTGCTTGCAATCGCAGAGCTGACACCTGCTGATGAAATCTCCGTGCGCGTACACCCAGTATTGCTGCATAAGAGCCATCCACTAGCGTCCGTACGCGATGCCTTTAACGCAGTCTTTATCGAAGCCGAATCTGCTGGACCGCTGATGTTCTATGGTCGTGGCGCAGGAGGCGCACCTACTGCCTCAGCAATCCTGGGCGATGTTGTCGCTGTATCTAGACATATTGCCCTGAACTCAATTGGTCAGCGAGAAACCGATTATGCCGATCGAGATATCGCACCGATTGAAACCACGAAGACCAAGTTCCTTATTCGCCTTGAAGTGAAGGATAAATCAGGCGTTTTAGCAACCATTGCTCAAACTTTTGCTGAACAGGATGTCTCCATTCAAACTGTTGATCAAAATGGCCGTGATGATGACGCTGAATTGATTATCGTTACTCACGGCGCAACTGAAGGTGAACTCAAAGCCACAGTAAATGCTCTTAAGAAACTTCCGATCGTTAACAAGGTATCGAGTGTAATCCGAGTAGAAGGATCGACTTCCTTATGAGCATCTTCGGATCAAAGAAGAAATCTGGAGCTCACCAGTGGCGTGGAGTAATTGAGGAGTACCGTCATCGCCTGCCAGTAAGCGATAAGACTCCGATTGTTTCTCTGCGTGAAGGTGGCACACCGCTTATCTATGCTTGCAATCTTTCTGAGCTTCTTGGCAACAATGTTTGGATTAAATTTGAAGGTCTAAATCCAACAGGTTCATTTAAGGATCGCGGAATGACGATGGCTATTTCAAAGGCTGTCGAAGATGGCGCGAAGGCTGTCATCTGCGCATCGACTGGAAATACTTCGGCATCAGCAGCAGCCTATGCAGTCAAAGCTGGAATGACTCCTGCAGTCCTTATTCCAAAGGGAAAGATTGCAATGGGCAAACTTGCTCAAGCAGTTATTCATAATTCAACAATTTTGCAGGTTAATGGAAATTTTGATGATTGCCTCACCCTTGCACGCGAACTCTCAGAGAACTATCCAGTGGCACTTGTTAATTCGGTAAACCCTTACCGCATCGAAGGTCAGAAGACGGCAGCCTTTGAAGTTGTAGATATGTTGGGTGATGCACCCGATATTCACGCACTCCCTGTTGGGAATGCTGGAAATATCACTGCGTATTGGAAGGGCTACAAGGAATATCGCGCTGATGGTCTTTCAACAAAGTTGCCTCAGATGTATGGCTTCCAGGCAGCCGGTGCAGCACCGATTGTTAGAGGAAAGATTGTGAAAAATCCTGACACTATTGCAACTGCCATTCGCATTGGAAATCCAGCATCATGGGATCAAGCTGTCGAGGCACGCGATGTATCTGGCGGAGTTATTGATTCTGTTACAGATAGGGAAATCCTTGCTGCATATCGTCTGATTGCTGCGCAAGAAGGCATCTTCGTTGAGCCATCATCTGCAGCTGGTCTTGCAGGGCTGATCAAGCATAAAAAGGCAGGCAAACTTCCTGCTGGTAAAACAATTGTTATCACTGTGACAGGTCACGGACTTAAAGACATCCCATACGCACTCGAAGCTGCCAAAAAGCCAGTCGTTGTTCCTGTCGATGTTAAAGCTGCAGCTAAAGCGCTAGGACTTAAGTAAATGGCGAAGCCAACATTTAAAGCTAATCCAATTCAGGTTCAGGTTCCTGCAACGAGTGCAAATCTAGGCCCAGGCTTTGATTGTTTTGGTTTAGCACTTGACCTTCATGATCGTTATGTTGCACAAATTCTTGATGAACCAGGTTTAGATATCGATGTTGCAGGAGAAGGTGCAACCACTCTTCCTCGCACTGACAAGAACCTCCTGATCAAATCAATGTATAAAGGTTTTGATTTTCTTGGAGGAAAGCCTAAAGGTATTGCCGTTCGCGCACTTAATGTCATTCCACATGGTCGCGGCTTAGGTTCTTCTGCCAGCGCAATTGTTGGTGGGTTAGTACTTGCTCGAGCGCTCGTGCTTACCGGCGCAGATAAAATGAGTGATGAGACTCTTCTAGATCTAGCAACAGCGATGGAAGGACATCCTGACAATGTTGCAGCAGCACTTTATGGTGGTGCAACTATTGCTTGGCAAGAAGATCATCATGGCAAGTTAGTTTCTCGGGCACTACCTCTTGCGGTTGATACGCGTGTGCGTGCCATCGCATTTATCCCAAAGAATGAACTCTCTACGAGTAAGGCTCGTAAATTACTTCCAGAGTCAGTGCCACATGCAGATGCCGCAGCTAACTCAGCTCGTAGCGCACTTTTATCTCACGCACTTTCTCATCGGCCAGACTTACTATTTAGAGCTACCGAAGATTTTCTCCATCAGGAGTACCGCGAATCAGGTATGCCCTCGTCACTTAAATTAATGCGCACTCTTCGCAAAGCAGGAGTTGCAGCATTTATTTCAGGGGCAGGACCAACCGTGCTAGTACTTCACACCTCTGATCAATCAGAGCTCGATCAGCTTCTGCGAGCAGGCGGGGACGCATTTGAGGCGAAAAGTCTGGATATTGCAGTACGTGGAGCGAGCCTGCTATAGTTCTGGCATCACCTTAAAGCCCGTAAGTTAGGGCAACGAATTAAGTTGGTAAATCAAAAAAAAAATCCCTCGGGTTTGACTCTCATATTTTTGCGGCGAACCCCAAACTGAAAAGATACACATGACCGAAAAAGAACCTGTCCGTTCAAGCAGTCCTGAGCTCACGGCGATGACCCTTCCTAAGTTAAAGGAAGTTGCGTCTCAACTGGGCATCGAAGGCGCAGCGAAGATGAAGAAAGACCAACTCGCAGAGGCGATCGCTGATTTGCAGGCGAAGAATCGCGAAGCAGCGAAGGCTGAGCGTGAAGCTCGTCGCGAAGCGCGCAATGCCAAGCGCAATGCTGGACGAGATAACCAAGAAGATTCCGGCAACGCCGATAACGATGAAGATGGCGATAGCGATTCGTCAGATAATTCCAGTGATAGAAATGATCGCGGCGGCAGCGGCGGCAGCGGCGATCGTAATGATCGCAACCGTGGTCGTGATCGCAACCGTGGTCGTGATCGCAACCGTGATCGCAACCGTGATCGTGGACCACGCGAGGAGCGCGAGCCTGTTATCGGTGAAGATGATGTTCTAGTTCCAGTCGGTGGTCTTGTCGACATCATGGATAACTTCTCATTTATTCGCACCGGTGGATACCTACCAGGACCAAACGATGTATACGTTTCACAGAGCCAAGTTCGTAAATATGGACTTCGCAAGGGCGATGTTGTTACTGGTCAGGTACGTCAGCTTCGTGAAGGTGAGCAGCGTCAAAAGTACAACCCACTTATTACTCTGGAAACAATTAACGGCGTTACACCTGAAGAGGCGAAAGGCCGCGTTGAATTCGGAAAACTTGTTCCTCTCTATCCGCAAGAACGTCTTCGCCTAGAGACCGAGCCAAATATTCTTACTACTCGCGTTATCGATTTGATTGCACCAATTGGTAAGGGTCAGCGCGGACTTATTGTTTCGCCACCTAAGGCTGGTAAGACCATGGTCTTGCAGTCAATTGCTAATGCGATCACAACAAATAACCCAGAGTGTCACTTGATGGTTGTTCTCGTTGATGAGCGTCCAGAAGAAGTAACAGATATGCAGCGCAGCGTGAAGGGTGAAGTTATTGCTTCGACCTTCGATCGCCCAGCTGATGATCACACCACAATTGCAGAGCTCGCAATCGAACGTGCAAAGCGTTTAGTTGAGCTCGGTCACGATGTTGTTGTTCTCCTTGACTCAATTACACGTCTTGGTCGCGCATACAACATTGCAGCTCCTGCTTCAGGTCGAATCCTGTCTGGTGGTGTTGATTCAGCAGCGCTCTATCCTCCAAAGAAGTTCTTCGGAGCCGCACGTAACATCGAAGATGGCGGTTCGCTGACAATCTTGGCAACAGCCCTTGTTGACACCGGCTCTCGTATGGATGAAGTGATCTTCGAAGAGTTCAAAGGAACTGGAAATATGGAGCTCATCCTCGATCGCCGTATGGCAGATAAGCGAATCTTCCCAGCCGTCAACGTTGTTGCATCTGGTACTCGTAAAGAAGAAATTCTTATGGGAACTGAAGAGCTCAATATTGTCTGGAAACTTCGCCGCGTACTTCACGCGCTCGAGCCACAGGCAGCACTTGAACTTCTTTTGGAGAAGATGAAGGGCACCAAGTCTAATGTTGAATTCTTGATGCAGATTCAGAAGACAACATCTGGACCAGACGACTCTAAGTAAGCAGTCGACTCCCACTAATCTGTAAAGTCGTAATCGGTGAAGCAGTAATCTGTGAAGTTGTTAGTTCTGCGGAACAAAGACTTCTCTGATTACGCGATTAACGAGAGCTAAGTAGGCATCGTTATCGACTGGGCTTTCGCTCAAGTCATCAACGATCTTTCCAAGAGTCCATGCCTGCATCAAAACTGCAAGTGCATGTGAATCAATCTCAGCGTTACATAATTTTCGTGATTGAGCGTCTTTAATCAGCTGCACCAGAGCATCAGTCAATCGCTGTTGTTCTCCCTGAAGAAGTACGGACATACGCGGACTTGTGATCGCTCGACCAATGGTGAGCGCACGCTCTTGACGTGCACGCTTCATTCCCTCACCTTGCGTTACTGCTGAGAGTTTTGAAAGTCCAAGATAGAAATCTTCACCCGTCTTGGCAGCAGATAGGAGAGATTGCAACGCTGCAATGTTGGTATCAACATAACGTGCATATCTCACAATCATCGCAGCTTCTAGAAGATGGTAGATATCTTCAAAGTGGTGATAGAGAGAGCCTTTAGAAATGTTTGAACGATCAAGAACCATTTCAACTGTGATTTCATCAAAACGGTACTTGTCCAAAAGGTCGGCGGCACACTCAATCAGCGAGGACTTGGTGGGGTGGGTCGTCTTTGGCATGGCCCTAGTCTGGCAAAACTTTTCGGTTTTGACACATAAATTCTCGAGATTGAGATGTGATCCACGCAATTATCAATAGACAATCACAGAGAAATCACAAGGTCTGGGTTCATTCTCTACCCAGAGGCAGCGCAGATTGCGCAAAGCCGAAGGTCCAAGCAAGTCAAGGAGTAGAAAATGATTTTAATTAAAAAAGTAGCCGCAATTACGGTTTTGGCTTTAGCGCTAGCAACCCCCAACGCAATGGCGGCAGATACAACAACTCCTGCACCACTCAATACTCTAACTGCTCAGGAGCAAGCGGCTATTGATTTCCATAATTCAATGGCTACTTATGCAGCGAGTGCACGTGCAGCCCTCGAAAAGTTCCGTGCAGATGTGGCTGTATTCCAAGCAGCAGTAGAAGCGCGTCAAGCAGCTCTTCGTCCACTCGTTGATGCACGTCAAGCTGCAGTAACTGCTGCAAATACAGCATTCACAACAGCGATTGCATCCGTTACAACTCAAGAGGCTCGCGATGCTCTCGTTAAATCTCGTAAAGATGCAATCGCTGCAGCCAATGCAACATTTAAATCAGCGGTGGAGGCACTTGGTGCAAAGCCAACGAAGCCAGTGAAACCAACTCTTCCAGCGAAGCCAACAAAACCAGCTAAGCCAGGCAAGGCTGAGAAAACAGAGAAGGCTCCACAGAGCGGCAACTAACTCAAGCAAAATTCCGACTTTCCGGGGGTGGATCGGCTCTTCCACGCATAGAGAGATCATCGATTTCTCAGGTGCGGGGGAGAGCCGATACTCTTTTCCCCTAGCAATCGACTACTTGGTTCACCTGACCGAAAGGTGCAGGACCCAAGTCGAACAGAGGAAAAACAATGAAGCCAGAGATCCATCCAGAATATAAAGAGACCCAAGTAACTTGTGGTTGCGGTGAAAAGTTTGTTACCCGCTCAACAGTTGCAAGCGGTTCAATCTATGTTGAAGTTTGTTCAGTCTGCCACCCGTTCTACACCGGTAAGCAGCGCATCCTCGATACTGGTGGACGCGTAGCTAAGTTCGAAGAGCGTTTCGGTAAGAAGTCCGCTAACTAGCTTTCTACTAAGACCGCCCCGCTGGCCATTGTGGCTTGCGGAGCGGTCTTTTTATTTATCGTTCCACCAGAATTTTCTCTGCCAATGTTCAACAGTGAAGGGAGTCAGTAATGAGTAGTGATCGCTTTGCATCGGCACATGAAATGGTCCGCGAATATCAAGAACTTGAACTACTTATGGCTGATCCTTCGATCCATGAAGATCAAGGTAAGGCTCGCCAACTCGGCCGTCGCTATGCCCAACTTGGGCCAGTCGTTGCAGGATTTAATCAATGGAAATCCGCAGCTGATGATCTGGAAGCTGCCAAGGAGATGGCGCTAGAAGATCCTGAATTCGCATCTGAAATTCCAGCACTAGAAGAGACAGTAGAGCGCACTGCAACCCGACTGGAAGAACTCTTACTTCCTCGCGATCCTAATGATGATCGCGACGTGATTATTGAGGTAAAGGCTGGTGCAGGTGGAGATGAATCGGCTCTCTTTGCTGGTGACCTTGTGCGCATGTATCAGCGTTATGCCGAAAAGCGCGGTTGGAAAATTGAAATTATTGACGTCACAGAATCTGATCTTGGCGGATATAAAGATATTTCGATGGCAGTTAAGTCAAAGGGAACTCCAGAGCCAGGCACAACTCCTTATGCGCGTTTGAAATTTGAGGGCGGAGTGCATCGTGTGCAGCGTGTGCCAGAAACTGAAAGCCAGGGGCGCATTCACACATCTGCCGCTGGTGTTCTTGTGCTTCCAGAAGCAGAAGAAGTAGATGTTGAACTCGATATGAATGATGTGCGTGTAGATGTTTATCGTTCTTCAGGTCCTGGTGGTCAATCTGTCAATACAACGGACTCTGCAGTTCGCCTTACCCACGTTCCAACCGGCATCGTTGTTTCTTGTCAGAACGAGAAGTCCCAGCTGCAAAATAAAGAATCAGCGCTCCGTATTCTGCGTGCTCGCCTCCTGGCAGATGCGCAGGAGAAGGCCGAAGCTGCAGCGATGGCAGAGCGCAAGAGCCAGGTGCGTACAGTTGACCGATCTGAACGCATTCGCACATATAACTTTCCAGAGAACCGCTTGAGCGATCATCGTGTCAATTACAAATCAAACAATTTAGATTCAGTTCTTAATGGAGAGCTCGATGATGTAATCCAAGCTCTCCTTGATGCTGATAAAGCTGCAAAGCTTGCATCAACGGAGTAATGGCTAGCACTAATGAACTTTAAAGAATTCTTAGCAGCGGGCAAAGAGCAATTAAGCACTGCAGGAATTGATCCGGTGGATGCCGAACATCTCATGGCATACGTCTTAGGAATCTCGCGTATGGATCTGCATAACCCGATAATTGTCGAAGATCGACTTGCGGGATTTGAAGATCTAACAATCCTAGAAGAAACCTTTTGGAGATTACTTGATGCCCGAGCTGCGCACCAACCCTTGCAGTATCTGACTGGCGTTGCCTACTTTAGATATCTCGATATTCAAGTAGGGCCTGGGGTATTAGTTCCTCGCCCAGAGTCAGAGCTGCTTGTGCAATCGGTATTAGATCATTGCGAAAAGCTTTCAGGAATAATTAGCGTTGTAGATCTTGGCGCAGGTTCTGGCGCACTCGCTCTCGCGATCTCAACTGAAAATCCTCGCACTCGAGTCATCGCAGTTGAAAAAGATTCTGCAGCCATTGAATGGTTAAAGAAAAATGTTTCTCAGATCAACGAACAGGTGCGGATAGTAGAAAGTGATGTTGTTGACGCGCTCGAAGGCGTCACATGCGATGTAGTCATTGCTAATCCTCCTTATGTTCCAGATAGCCAAGAACTACCCCGTGATGTTGCAGACCATGAGCCTGCTGTTGCACTCTTTGGCGGACCGACTGGACTTGATATCCCTGGACGTTTTATTGATACCGCGGCGCGATTGCTTAAATCTGGCGGATTCTTTGCACTCGAACATACTGAAGACCAAGGTCCTGCACTGAAGGACTTACTGTCTGAGAACTTTGAAGATATTCTCTGCCATCTAGATCTCACAGCTAGACCGCGATATACAACTGCGGTGAGAAAGTAGGAGAACTGTGGCAACACAAGTGGTCTTCGACCCATCAAATCCAGCTGAGCATGTAGGCATTGCCGCAAAATGCATCAGAGACGGCTTTGTCATCGTTACACCACATGAGAATGGTTATGTATTTCTATGTGACGCATTTAGCGAAGATTCAGTGCGCGCGATGCATGTGCTGCGCGGTGATGCACTCGGAGTCGCTGCACAAGTTCTCATTGCGGACCAGATACAGATTGAAGGGATTGCGCGAGATATATCCGAGGATGCTCGTGCGTTAATGAAAGCATTCTGGCCCGGAGCACTCTCACTTACCTTGCGTCCACAACGCGGACTCAACTGGGATTTGGGGGATGCGGGAAAACTTGATTGGGTCAGTGTTCGCATACCGAGCCACGATTTTCTGCAAGCTCTCATTAAAGAGACAGGTCCGCTTGCAGTTTCAAGTGCAGCGATGGCTGGGCACCACCCAATTCTTGCGATCTCACAACTCAACCTCCAAGGCCATGAAGTTGCACTGATTGTTGACGGAGGAGCAATAACTCCGATGCAGAGATCGAGCCAGGTGGAGATTGATCTCACCGAAAGTCGCCTGGTGCGCGAAGGGGCAATCTCACAGAGTGAAATACAGAAAGTCATTCCTGCGCTAGTTACCCCTTAAGGCTAGGCTTGCGGCCATGACCGATACCTTCTATGGCCCAGATTTTGAACTTCTTTCGAAGCAAGATCCAGATATCGCAGCCGTTGTTCTCTCTGAGCTTCATCGCCAACAGACAAATCTGCAACTGATTGCATCAGAGAATTTCACCTCGCGTGCAGTTCTTGCAGCTATGGGATCGACTCTTTCAAATAAGTACGCAGAGGGTTACCCCGGCAAGCGCTACTACGGCGGATGCGAAGAGGTTGATGTTGCAGAGACAATAGCAATCGAACGCGCAAAATCGCTCTTCGGTGCAGAACATGCCAATGTGCAACCTCACTCAGGTGCGAGTGCAAATGTCGCGGTCTATCAAGCATTTACAAAGCCAGGAGACACCGTGCTTGCGATGTCACTTCCACATGGCGGCCATCTCACACACGGCTCAAAAGTGAACTTTTCAGGTAAGTGGTTCAACGTCGTTTCATACGGCGTTCGTCAAGATACTGAATTGATCGACTATGACGAACTCAGAGATAGCGCGATTGCCAATAAACCAAAGATGATCTGTAGCGGTGCTACCGCCTACCCGTCCTTGATCGACTTTGAAAAAGTTCGCGCAATCTGCGATGAGGTCGGTGCGATTATGTGGGTCGATGCTGCTCACTTCATTGGTCTAGTTGCAGGAAAAGCGATCCCATCGCCTGTTCCTTATGCGGATGTTGTCTCATTCACAACGCACAAGGTTCTTCGTGGACCACGCGGTGGAATGATTCTTACCAAGGCAGAACATGCTGCAGCTATTGATAAGGCGGTCTTCCCAGGAATGCAGGGTGGACCAATCATGTCGGCCGTTGCTGGAAAAGCTGTCGCGCTCGCAGAGTGCGCAACAACTTCCTATCAAGAGTATGCAAAAGATGTAATCGTTAATGCCCAAGCTCTCGCTGCTGCCCTCGAAGGAGAAGGAATGCGCGCAGTTTCTGGCGGAACGCAGACTCATTTAGCTCTGATCGATATTCGCGCAACAGGTGTCAATGGCAAGGTTGCAGATGAACGTTGCGGTGCTGCGGGAATTGTCCTGAACAAGAACTCGATCCCATTCGATCCAGAAGCTCCATCAGTAACAAGTGGTATTCGCGTGGGAACTCCAGCAACCACAACTCAGGGAATGGGTGTGGATCAGATGAAAGTCATCGCATCCCTGATCTCGCGTGCTATCAAAACTGATGATGCGCAAGCACACGCTGCGATCAAGGCAGAAGTTCATGCACTCACTGCACAATTTCCAATCTATCAAGCATAAGTTGCGATAGACCACAGGTAATCGGTAACAGGAGAATTAGATGCGCGAGTACCTACTTACACTCTTGCTGGCTGCGGCCCTTTGTTATGTTGTCACTCCTCTGGTGCGAACATGGGCGGTTCGCTTCGGCGCAGTCGCAGAGATTCGCACGCGCGATGTACATACAACTCCCACGCCACGTTGGGGTGGACTTGCAATGTGGATCTCCATGAGCATCACATTTGCAATCGCCCACAATTTAGAACTTGTTGGAAAATCGTTCGGACGCGAAACACAGGGCATATTCCTTGCCGGAACGTTCTTAGTTGCACTTGGGATGCTCGATGATCGTTTCGAACTAGATGCACTCACAAAACTTGCAGGGCAAGCACTCGCCGCTGGAATTCTTCTTCTCTTCGGAATTCAGATTCTTTGGCTGCCAATTAATGGAGTAATCACTCTTCCTCCAAGTGTTGGTCAACTCGTCACAGTCTTGATCGTTCTTGTAACAATTAATGCAGTGAATTTCATCGATGGCCTCGACGGGCTAGCTGCCGGAATCGTTGCAATCTCTGGCTTGGCCTTCTTTGCCTTCGCTTACCTATTAGCCGTTGTCTATGGATTTAGCCGTGCAGGTGCGCCATCACTGATCACAGCAATACTTGTCGGTGTCTGTATCGGATTCTTAGCCCACAACACACACCCTGCAGCAATCTTTATGGGCGACTCTGGATCGATGTTCTTAGGGTTAATGTTGGCAGCATCTGCAATTACCTTGACGGGGCAAGTGGATCCCAATGCAATCTCTGCTGAAAAACTTGGACCAGCCACGTTGCCGCTGCTTCTACCATTTGCCGTTCTTGCAATTCCGTTAGCGGATCTCATCCTTGCTATCGTGCGAAGAATTAAGGCTGGCAAATCTCCCTTTGCTTCAGATAAAGAACACTTACATCACAGGATTATGCGCGCAGGTAATACTCAACAGCGCACCGCATTCATTATGTATCTATGGACGGCAACAATTGCCTTCCCAGTTACAGTATTAGCATTTGCACCCACGTGGGTGGCTGGTCTTGTTGCAGCGACTTTACTGATCGTGACGGTAATTTTCTCTCGCGGAAAATCAAAGATGTATCAAGAGAGCAAACCAGAATCGGAAGGCGCGCATGTCGAATAAAGATTCAGAGCAAGCCACAAGTGAGAGCGCAATGCTCAAAGGCGCGCTACTTCCCACCGTTATTGTCGGCGCTGCATGCATCGCGCTCTTCTCAGTACTTAAAGGACTCCACGGTTTCTATGGCGCACTCGTTGCACAAGTTGTTGTCGTGATCTTCTTCTTGGTACATCTCCTGATTTCAAAGCTTTCACGAAATTTGGATCCGATGGCCACCATGGCACTTGCGATGTTCTCTTACTTCGCTAAGGTCATGGTGATGGGCGCTTTCCTGTTGGTGCTCACCAAATTCACCTCTCGGGATGTCATCGATCGCACCTCCTTCGGAGTCACCGCAATTGTGCTCACCGCAGCGTGGCTAGGCGGGGAGATCAAGAGTTATCTATCCCTTAAAATTCATCTACCATTGCCGCCGAAGCCCTAGTCCGCCATGATTACGATCGTTCTAGAGTTCCCCCAACAAGGAGTTATATAGATGAGCAATAACCGCGAAGAGAATGCCCTCTGGTCGATCTTTGGATACCTCATCTCTGGACTTCTTTTCTGGGGCGGGGCTGGCTGGGCCGCCGATCGCTGGCTAGGCACGACCTACCTCACGCTCGTAGGCCTCTTGGTCGGTGCCGGTGGAGCGATCTACCTTGTCTGGTTGAGGTTCGGG
>JBILSO010000096.1:0-3785 GCA_044372065.1 Candidatus Planktophila sp.
AACGAACCTTTACGTTTTTAGTTGCGTTAGCACTCATGGTTGCGCACTCACTCTGTTTGTTAGTTGGCCGAGGCCCTCGATGGAAACTGCAATAGTTGATTTAGCAGGCATTGGTCCGATTCCAGCTGGTGTTCCGGTGATGATCACATCTCCTGGAAGAAGTGTCATAACTTGAGAGACAAAGTGAATAATTTCTGGGACCTTAAAGATCATGTCGTTCAGATGAGCATCTTGCTTAATCTCACCATTAAGCGTTGCGGTGATGCGCTGTGTGCCAGGAACAAAGTCAGTTTCAATCCATGGTCCAAGTGGGCAGAATGTGTCAAAGCCCTTGGCGCGAGTCCACTGGCCATCTTTCTTCTGTAGCTCCCTGCATGTCACATCATTTGCCATCGTGTATCCAAAAATCACATCGTTAACTTTTTCCTTCGGAACATCCTTGCAGATGCGACCAATAACAATTGCGAGTTCTGCTTCATAATCAATGGTCGGTGCCATTGCAGGCCAGACGATTGTGTCGCCCGGACCGATGATGGTGGTATTTGCTTTCAGGAAAATAATTGGTTCATCTGGAACAACGCTGCCCATTTCGGCTGCGTGATCGGCGTAGTTCTTGCCGATTGCTACGACCTTGCTGCGCGGAATAACGGGTGCAAGTAGGCGCACTTTGGTCAATTCAATGCGTGCAGCGGTCTTTACGACACCCTGATAGATCGGGTCTCCATCAATAATGGTGATGAGATTATCTTCATCAAGAATGCCAAAGAGAGGGTCGGTACCCAACCCAGCATCTGGACCTGGAGAGAAGCGAACAATGCGCATTGGGCTATCTTAGCGCAGCGATTACACCTGACTCATCAATATGAAAGATCGTAGCGGTAGGTGAATGTGTGGTGATGACGGTGGTATCACCCGTTGCAACGCCAGCAATAACAACGCCTTCAATACCGGAAATCTGCGATGCCATAGCAACTGTGAATACTGCTTGGATCGCATCGAGGGTAAGTGATGGAGATGCGATTGCAATAGCAACGTAGGTACGACCTGTTGAATCACGAAGTGCAGCAGCCTGCGCCGCACCAGTGCGCTTTAAGGTCGATGTTGCAAGAGTTGCCAACTTTTGATCTTCAGGATTTTCAAAGCGATTCATTGTCATTACTCGTTGTTCTCAATATCTTCACTGCGCTCGATGATGACAGAGCTAATTCGACGACGGCGACCCACTGGGCGCTCTGATGTGATCTTCCAACCCTTGAGTGTGATTGTTGATCCGGCAATTGGGACGCGACCGAGTTTCTGTGCCATGAGGCCACCGATGGTGTCGACATCCTCTGAATCTGCTTCATCGAAATCGATCTTGAGTTCATCCGCCAAATCTTCAATGTGCAGCGTTGCCTTAGCCCGTGCCTTATCTTCGGTGATCCATGTAAATGCATCTACTCCGTCATCGAATTCATCAGCGATTTCGCCAACGATCTCTTCGATAATGTCTTCAATAGTAATAATGCCGGCAGTGCCGCCGTACTCATCAACGACAATCGCTAAGTGGATCTGATCGCGCTGCATCTCCTTGAGAAGCTCTGCGGCAATTTTGATTTCGGGAACAAAGACTGCAGGACGCATCAATCCGCCAACGGTTTCAGTCGACTCTGCCTCACGGTGATCGAGTGTCCGCTTTGCAAGATCTTTTACGTAGGCAATTCCAATGATGTTATCGAGGTTCTCTCCCACAACAGGTATGCGTGAATATCCAGAACGAAGTGCCAGCGAAAGACCCTGGCGTAGCGTCTTGTCTCCTTCAATCCAAACCATGTCAGTGCGGTGCACCATCAACTCACGAACCAAGGTGTCGCCAAGTTCAAATACTGAGTGGATCATCTCGTGCTCATCTGATTCCACAAGACCACGTTCATGTGCCTGATCGACAAGGTCGCGCAATTCAGCTTCATTTGTAAATGGACCAGCTCTAAATCCTTTACCCGGAGTAATCGCATTACCAATTGCAATAAGTAACTTTGTGACTGGCCCTAAGATCACCGCTAAAAATGCAGAGACAACAATGCCGGCGCGAGCCCAACGATGTGGATTTTGGCGGCCTAATGTGCGAGGACCAACGCCAATGACAACGTATGAGAGGACAACCATGATGATTACTGTATAGAGATAGGCATAGCCGGTTGTATATGCCTGTTGCAGTAAGCGAAGAATTAACACAGCTGCTGTGAACTCACAGACTTTTCGTACGAGCAAGATAACGTTAAGGAATCGTGCGGGTTGTGCCGAGTATTTCTTGAGGAGATGTCCCCCACGCTTTGACTCAAGCTCTTCAATCAGAATACGTGAGATTGATGTGAGTGCAGATTCAGAGGCGGCGAGAAATCCCGCAAATCCAATAAGAGCAATAATCGGTAGAACCGATAAAAGGTCCACTAGGACTCTCCCCATTCCTTCACTAATTTTTCTTGTAACTCAAACATTACTTTTTCATCCGCCGCATTGGCGTGGTCATAGCCAAGAATATGCAATAAACCGTGTGCTGCCAAAATGAAGATCTCATGATTGACCGAATGACCCGCGCTAGCTGCTTGGCGCGCTGCAACGGTTGGACAGATCACGATATCGCCCAAAGTTGCTGCATCTCCCACACTCTCTGGCATATCCATCGGAAATGAAAGGACATCGGTTGGTCCTGGCTCATCCATCCATTTAATGTGTAACTCAGTCATCTCGGCCTCATCTACAAAGGTGAGACTCACTTCGCAATCGGCATTCAAACCAAGTTGTTGCAACGAATACTGGATAAGTGAAGTTACTTCATCGCTAGGAACAAGTTCTCCTGAGCGATTGTTTGATTCAATCGTCATTTAGATATCAGCTATTTCGAATGTTTCGTGGGACTTGAACTGCCGCATCAAAAGCATCGTATGCCTTGACAATGTCGCCAATAAGACGATGGCGAACAACATCTTCTGCAGTTAACTCGCTAAAGGAAATGTCATCGATGTTGCCCAAAATATCCCGAATAATTCGAAGGCCAGATTTAGATCCATTTGGAAGATCCACCTGGGTCACATCTCCAGTGATCACCATCTTCGATCCAAAACCTAAGCGAGTAAGGAACATCTTCATCTGCTCAGGCGTGGTGTTCTGCGCTTCATCCAAAATGATGAAGGAATCATTGAGCGTGCGTCCACGCATAAATGCAAGCGGTGCAACTTCAATGACGCCACTTTGCATCAAGCGTGGAATTGAATCTGGATCGATCATGTCATGCAGTGCATCAAAGAGCGGACGAAGATATGGATCAATTTTTTCTGTGAGCGTGCCAGGCAAGAAGCCCAACTTTTCGCCAGCTTCAACTGCAGGACGAGTCAAAATTATCCGATTGACCTTCTTGGCTTGCAACGCCGCAACTGCTTTTGCCATCGCGAGGTATGTCTTACCAGTACCCGCTGGACCGATACCAAAAGTTATTGTGTTCTCATCAATTGCATCTACATAATGCTTCTGATTAGCAGTCTTTGGTCTGATGGTGCGACCGCGATTGCTGACAATATTAAGTGAGAGAACTTCCGCAGGATGTTCAATTGGATCTGCAGCCAACATATCGATGCTGCGCTGGACTGCATCTGTCGTTAAAGCTTGGCCAGATCTAATAACAACCATCATCTCGGCAAATAACTTCTCAAGTGCCAAACAATCAATGTGTGGACCACGCAGCGTGATTTCATTACCGCGGACAGTCATAGCAACCGAAGGAAATGCCGCTTCAATAATGTTGATAT
>JBILSO010000097.1:0-3712 GCA_044372065.1 Candidatus Planktophila sp.
TGCCGTTTACAATTCCCATGAGGCGAACGACGTGATCACCAGCGAGTGAGTCGCGCATAGGGCGAATAATTGGGATAGCGCCAGCGACAGCTGCCTCATAGTAAATATCTTCACCTTGTGCATAAGAAGCGCTAAATAGATCTGCTCCATGGCTAGCAAGGAGAGCTTTATTCGCTGTGACAATTGACTTACGATTGCTAATCGCTGTCAGTATCAACTCGCGGGAGGGTTCGATTCCACCCATAACCTCAATGATCAAATCAATGTTTGGATCATTCACAATTGATTGTGCATCAAGGGTGAATAATTCATTGGGAATTCCTGCACGAGGTTTAATTTCACGAACAGCAATCTTTGTTAATTCGATTTTCGCTCCGGCTCTGGTTGATAGCTCAACTGTGTCAGCAAGGATTAAGCGGGCGACTTCACTTCCGACCACACCGCAGCCGAGCATGCCAATACGCACTGGCTGGTCTGGGGATCTCATATGCCTATTCTTTCACATCGAGTGCGAGCAGATCTGCCTCATTTTCTCGGCGAACAATCACGCGTGCTTTTCCATTCTTTATCGCAACAACTGGGGGGCGTGGCACATGGTTGTAATTACTGGCCATGCTTCGACCATAAGCGCCTGTCGCTGGGGTTGCGAGCAGATCTCCAGGTGCAATATCTGATGGAAGTTGGATATCTCGAATGACTATGTCGCCAGTTTCGCAATGCTTTCCTACGACGCGTGAAAGTGCATCAGCGGCGGTCGACGTGCGATCTGCAAGAACTGCAGAATATTCAGCGCCATAAAGTGAAGGCCTGAGGTTATCGCTCATGCCACCATCTACTGAGATATATCGACGGATACCACCATCTTCGAGGACAACGTCTTTAACAGTTCCTACTTCATAGAGTGTGAAGGTAGTTGGCCCCACAATATTGCGACCTGGTTCAATGGAAATAATAGGTAGAGCTAAACCGGCTGCAGCGCACTCGCGTTTTACCACCGCGCTCAGTGATGGAAGAACATCCTCTGGCTCAACAGTGATCTCACCTGGAAGATAAGAAATTGCATAACCCCCACCAAGATCAAGTTCAGCTAATTCAATACCGTGCTTATCTTTACACGATTTCATCAACGCAATAATTCGAGTAGCAGCTAACTCAAATGAATCAGTACCAAAGATCTGTGATCCAACATGGCAGTGGAAGCCACGCAACTCAAGGCAAGAGTGTGAAAGCACTTCCGTCACAGCGGCGGCGGCGGCACCACTTGCAATAGAGAATCCAAATTTCACATCTTCATGTGCTGTTGAAATTGATGCATGTGTGTGAGCTTCCACACCAGGAGTAAGTCGCAGCATGACTGCCTGACGCACGCCGTATTTGGTAGCCGCTGCGGCTACACGTTCAATTTCATACAGTGAATCAAGAACAATAGTTTTTACACCTACCTGTACGGCGCGTTCAATTTCTGCAACTGACTTGTTATTCCCATGTACTTCAATCTTCTTCGGATCAATTCCGCCCGCTAGCGCGACTGCGAGCTCTCCACCTGTACAGACATCAATTCCAATTCCTTCTTCTTTGATCCAGCTGGCTACATCGGTGCAGATAAAGGCCTTTGCCGCGTAATACACCTCGCCAGCAGACTCACCGAAATGCAGATTCAGAGATTTCATCCATGCTCTGGCGCGGTCTCTGAAGTGTTCTTCATCAATAAAAAATGTTGGGGTTCCAAACTCGGCGGCAAGATCGCGTGCGCTCAACCCATCTATGGTCAGATGTCCGCGTTCAAATGAAATAGCACGTGACCACATATCCATTACATCCTCTCCGGAGCGCTCACACCGAGCAATTCGAGTCCATTTGCAAGGACTTGCTTCGTGGCAGCACATAAGTTTGCTCTCGCAGAATGAAGAGGAGAAATCACCTCTTCACCCAAGGGAAGCACGCGACAATCAGCGTAGAAGCCGTGATAAACGCCGGCAAGCTCTTCTAGATATCGAGCCACGCGATGTGGCTCTCGGAAGGCAGCAGCTGCAGCGACCACTCCGGGGAACTCAGCCAAGGTTCCAAGGAGTTCGTTCTCGCGATCGTGAGTTAACTGGCTTGGATCAAAGTTGGAAAGCCCCGTAGGAATTGCTAGCTCTTCAACATTCCGTAGTACGGCTGCGATGCGAGCGTGCGCATACTGCACGTAGTAGACAGGATTTTCATTTGTATTTCTACGCAAGATATCGATATCCATCACCATTGGAGTATCAACCGGATATCTAATCAGGGTGTAGCGAGCAGCATCTACTCCAACTTTTTCTACCAATTCTTCAAGAGTAATTATGGTTCCTGCGCGCTTAGAGAGCTTGACCTCTTCGCCGCTTTCCATGATTTTCACGAGCTGGCCAATCAAGATTTCTACATTGTAATCAGGGTTATCTCCAGCACATGCTGCAGTAGCCCGCAAGCGATTCACATATCCGTGGTGGTCTGCACCCAACATGTAAATGCAAATTTCAAATCCTCGTTCACGCTTATTGATGTAATAGGCGGTATCCGATGCAAAGTAAGTGAGATCTCCATTTGCTTTTGTGATCACACGATCTTTATCGTCACCGAAATCTGTTGTACGCAACCAGATAGCACCCTCTGAATCAAAGATGTGACCTTGTGTTCGCAATTTTTCAATAGCGTGTTCAACCGCCCCGGCCTCATGAAGCGAGCGCTCTGAAAACCAGACATCGAAATGTGTATTAAATGTATCGAGTACACCTTGTTGTTGGGCAAGTTGTACTTTGTAGGCAGCCTCACGAAATGATTCGTGGCGGGTATCCGCAGCAAGCTCTTTGATACTAGGATTTTCTTTCACTACAGCTTCTGCTAAATCATTGATGTAAGCGCCTTGGTAACCATCTTCTGGAATTGGTTGGCCCAGTGCGGCAGCTTCCACAGATTTTCCAAAGAGATCCATCTGGTTGCCACGATCGTTAATGTAAAACTCTCGAACAACTTTCGCACCAGCAGCTGAAAGAACGCGACCAAGTGAATCTCCGACTGCAGCCCAACGTGTATGTCCGAGATGTAGTGGACCGGTTGGGTTTGCGCTAATAAACTCTAAGTTGATCGAAACTCCGGCAAGAGAATTTCCATTTCCATAAGTTTTCGCAGATGACAAGATTGTTTTTACCAACTCAGCCTGGCTACTTCTATTCATGGTGATGTTGATAAAACCCGGCCCTGCGATCTCGACTGCACTTACTTCGGGCAAATCCATCAAATCGGACTGTAAAAGTTCTGCAACAGCTCGAGGCGTCATGCCCGCTGGCTTAGCGAGTTGAAGGGCGATCGAAGTGGCGTAGTCGCCGTGATCTCGGTTCTTAGGACGTTCAAGTGGGATGGTTACTGGAATCGTTCCCACTAAATCTCCACGCTTAATGGCAGCCGCGATCGCAGCGGAAATGGCCGCTGCCAGGGCTTCTGACTGCGAGGGCTGCGAAGGCTGCGGCGCAGGCTGCGAAGGAGAAGACATGTCCCAAGGTTACCTGTAGAAGGCCTGCTCGTGCGTTTACCAAATCGTGACCTAATAAGTAGTGACCAGATTGGGGTGAGGGAATACGATCGGTTTTGTTCACGCCCTCATGTCTGGCTAAAACAGCTTTAGCCAGGGGCGCGTACACCTTTCGAAAGGTAAATACATATGGCAAAGCGCCGTCTAGTTATTGCTGCT
>JBILSO010000098.1:0-3711 GCA_044372065.1 Candidatus Planktophila sp.
GTAATCCAACCAACATCTGCCGTGCACCAATACACATCTGTCTCAGGTTTGAGATCAAAGACTGCACGATGTGTAAATGCCGCTTGTGTGAGATATCCACCTGTTGTGTGGAAGATTCCCTTTGGTTTTGCAGTGGTGCCTGATGTGTACAAGATAAAGAGTGGGTGCTCAGCATCAAAGCTCTCTGCAACATGCTCTGGGCTCTGGCGATCAACAATCTCATGCCACCAAATATCGGTCGCATCATTCCAAGCTGTCTCTTGCTTGGTGCGCTGCACAACAAGAACTTTCTCAACATTTGTCTTGCCCTTGAGCGCTTCATCGACGGCAGGCTTGAGGGCAAATGCTGCACCTTTTCTAAATCCACCATCTGCCGTAATGACAAGTTTTGCATCTGCATCTTGTATACGAGAGAGGAGTGCATCTGCTGAAAATCCACCGAAAACAACAGAGTGTGCTGCGCCAATACGTGCACATGCCAACATCGCAACTGCAGCCTCGGGAATCATCGGCATGTAGATCGCAACACGATCGCCAGCCTTGACACCAATTTCGGTTAGCGCATTGGCAGCTTTCTTAACGTCAATCAATAAATCTGAATATGTAATCGTGCGGGTATCACCTGGTTCGCCTTCAAAGTGAAAAGCAATGCGATTTCCGCGTCCTGCCGCAACGTGACGGTCTAGCGCGTTCACTGATGCGTTGAGTTTTCCACCCACAAACCATTTGGCATATGGAACTTGCCAATCAAGCACCGTGCTCCATGGTTGATCCCACGTTAACTCGCGAGCTTGTGATTCCCAGAAAGCTAACCGATCAGCATCGGCAGTTGTATAGATATCAGCCTTGGCATTGGCTTGTGCCGCAAATTCTGTACTCGGTGGAAAGTGGCGGTTCTCATGGCCAAGATTTTCAATCGAATCGCCAGAACCATCAACAGGTGTTGTCGTCATAACAGTTGAGATTACTAGCACTCTCTATCTTTGCCCACCTATTCCAACTACCGATAACTACAGAATGGATAAAAATGTTCACTGCTTTCCTCGCAATCCTGCTTAAGATCTTGGCGAGCCCAGCCATGTTGGCCGCCTTTATCGCCTTCCTCCAGAAGACGCTTCACCCGTGAAAGCAGTTATCTAGCCGCGGTTGAGCGTAGAGATCGCCATGTGGCCCAGGGAATAGCCTCCCTGGCGCATGGCGATTTTTCTTACCCCCAGGTAAGTGGTTGGATTAGCCGTAAGCCCGAAGTCGACCCAATGACGCGCTCGGCGAAGGATTACAACTCGCAATCAATTTTGGCGCGAGCTACCGAGCACAATCTGGAGTCACAATGCCTATTGCAACCCCTGAAATTTACGGTCAGATGTTAGATCGCGCGAAAGCTGGCGCATTTGCATACCCTGCAATCAACGTCTCGTCATCACAGACCGTCATCGCTGCAATCCGCGGATTTGCTGAAGCTGAATCAGATGGAATTATCCAATTTTCTTGGGGCGGTGCTGAATACGCATCTGGCTCGACAGTAAAGAACATGGTTGATGGCGCAGTTGCGCTTGCCGAGTTCGCACACGTTGTTGCAAAGAATTACAACGTCAATATCGCAATCCATACAGATCACTGCCCGGCAGAAAAGCTCGATGGCTTTATGCGACCTCTTCTTGATTTCGGCGCACAGCGCATTAAAGATGGTAAGGCACCATTGTTTAACTCACACATGTGGGATGGCTCAGCAGTTGATATGCCAGAGAACATGAAGGTTGCAAAAGAACTCCTTGCAAAGTCAGTTGCAGCTCGCACAATTCTTGAAATTGAAATTGGCGTTGTTGGTGGCGAAGAAGATGGCATCGAAGCAAAGCATGATGCCAAGTTGTACTCAACACCAGAGGATGCGCTACTCACACTTGAAACTCTCGGAAATGATCCAGCTGCGCGTTACATGGTTGCTGCAACATTTGGAAACGTTCATGGTGTTTACAAGCCAGGAAACGTCGTCTTGCAGCCAAAGATCTTGCACACACTTCAGGAAGCTGTTTCTGCAAAGCTGGGCTTACCTGCAGGAAGTAAGCCTATGGACCTTGTTTTCCACGGTGGTTCAGGGTCACTTCTTTCAGAGATCCGCGAATCACTTGATTACGGCGTTATCAAGATGAATATCGATACCGATACTCAATACGCATTTACACGTCCTGTTGTTGAGCATATGTTCAAGAATTACGATGGCGTTTTGAAGATCGACGGCGAAGTTGGAAATAAGAAGGCGTACGATCCACGCGCATGGGGCAAGGCTGCCGAGGCAGGAATGGCAGCACGTGTCGTTCAGGCGTGCGAGGATCTTCGATCTATAGGAACATCACTTCGCAAGTAATATTCGTTTCTAAACAAGGGGAGAGGTTTTAACCATGCCTGCATTAGTTCTGCTGGGAGCACAGTGGGGCGATGAGGGCAAGGGTAAAGCTACCGACATCCTCGGCGATCGCGTTGATTATGTAGTTCGCTATCAGGGTGGCAATAATGCAGGACACACTGTTGTTATTGGCGATCAGAAATACGCGTTGCATCTTCTACCTTCAGGAATTCTCTCTCCCAATGTTGTGCCAGTAATTGGTAACGGTGTTGTGATTGATCCGGGTGTTCTGTTGGAAGAGATCAAAGGTCTTACAGATCGCGGCATCGATTGCTCAAAACTTGTCATCTCAACAAATGCGCATTTGATTACTCCATATCACCGCACCATCGATAAAGTGACTGAGCGCTTCCTTGGTAAATCAAAGATCGGTACAACAGGCCGCGGAATTGGTCCAGCCTATGCTGACAAGATCAACCGCATTGGTATTCGCGTACAAGATCTCTTTGATCCATCGATCTTGCGTCAAAAACTTGAGGCGGCTCTGCGCGATAAGAACCAGATTCTCATCAAGGTTTTCAATCGCAAAAACATTGAAGTAGATGATGTCTTGGCTGAATACCTTGGATATGCAGAGATTTTGCGCCCATATGTTGCAGATACTGTCCTTCTTCTTGATCAAGCACTGAAGGCTGGCAAACGTGTACTTCTTGAAGGTTCACAAGGAACTTTGCTCGATGTTGATCATGGAACATATCCATATGTAACTTCATCTAACCCAACCGCAGGTGGTGCGTGCACAGGATCTGGAATCGGACCAACACAGATTGGTCGCGTTATTGGAATCGTTAAGGCATATACAACTCGAGTGGGATCTGGACCATTTCCAACCGAGCTCTTCGATGAAGATGGCGAAAAACTTCGCTCTATCGGTGGAGAGATCGGCGTAACAACGGGTCGCGCCCGTCGCTGCGGTTGGTATGACGCACCGATTGCGCGTTATGCGGTGCGCGTGAATGGTCTAACAGATTTCTTCCTTACCAAGCTTGATGTTCTTACCGGCTGGGAGCAGATTCCAGTCTGTGTGGCTTATGAAATTGATGGAAAGCGCGTAGAAGAACTTCCTTCATCGCAATCAGATTTTCACCACGCAAAACCAATTTATGAATATCTCCCAGGCTGGAGTGAAGATATCTCTGGTGCTCGCAAACTCAGTGATCTGCCAAAGAATGCACAGGCCTATGTTGCCTTCCTTGAAAAAATTTCAGGTGCACCGATGAGCGCAATCGGCGTTGGGCCCGGTCGAGATCAGACAATAGTCGTAAAGGATTTCATCTAAACCATGAAAATCCTCCTAGTCGGAAGCG
>JBILSO010000003.1:0-34955 GCA_044372065.1 Candidatus Planktophila sp.
TAGGCAACGATCGGAGAGCGCGATGAACGAGCAAGTTATCCTCGAATCCACACCTCTAAATGCCCTTGATAGGTGCGATCGATGTGGAGCCCAAGCATATGTTCGTGCCATTTTGCTTAATGGTGGCGAACTCTTGTTCTGCGCACACCACGGCAAGGAGTATGCCGAAAAACTCAAAGTTGTAGCAGCAAAGATTCAAGATGAATCAGAGAAGCTGGTAGAAAGTAAGTAGTTATTCTTTCGTTAAACCCTTGTGCGAGCCATCGCACAAGGGTTTTTCTTTTGATTGACCACAACCGCAGAATTTAATCTTCTCTACAGTTTCAAGAACATTTCCTTCCGCATCAACAAGATCGACAGTTCCGGTAACGCGAATAGAGCCGCTCTTTGGGTTGACGAAGATTTGTGGATTACTCATACGTGATTGCTCTTAATCGAGATAATCACGCAATGATTGCGAACGTGATGGGTGGCGTAGCTTCGACATTGTCTTTGATTCAATCTGGCGAATTCGTTCACGAGTTACACCGTGAACCTTTCCGATCTCGTCAAGAGTCTTTGGCTGTCCATCTGTAAGGCCATAACGAGCCTTGATTACATCTGCTTCGCGCTGAGTAAGTCCACCAAGAACCTGCATCAACTGCTCCTGCAAGATCGTGAAGGTGACAGATTCTTCAGGCTTAACTGCCTCAGAGTCTTCAATGAGATCTCCGAACTCAGAATCTCCCTCTTCACCCAAAGGTGTGTGAAGTGAGATTGGCTCACGACCATACTTTTGAACCTCGACAACCTTTTCAGGTGTCATATCGAGTTCCTTAGCCAACTCTTCTGGGGTCGGTTCGCGGCCAAGATCTTGAAGCATCTGGCGTTGAACACGTGCCAACTTGTTAATGACTTCAACCATGTGCACTGGAATACGGATCGTACGAGCCTGATCTGCCATCGCACGAGTAATCGCTTGGCGAATCCACCATGTCGCATAGGTCGAGAACTTAAAGCCCTTGGTGTAGTCGAACTTCTCAACTGCACGAATAAGACCGAGGTTTCCTTCTTGAATGAGATCCAGGAAGAGCATTCCTCGACCGGTGTAACGCTTAGCAAGAGAGACCACCAAGCGAAGGTTCGCTTCGAGTAGGTGATTTTTTGCGCGCTTTCCATCTTCGACGATCCACTCGAGCTCGCGCTTGAGTTTCTTATCAATCTTCTTCTCTGTTGCTAATTTCTCTTCGGCAAAGAGACCAGCTTCCATACGCGTTGCAAGTTCAACTTCAAGTTCTGCATTTAGAAGTGCTACGCGGCCGATCTGCTTGAGGTAATCCTTAACTGGGTCGGCGGTAGCACCTGCTGTCATCACCATCTGCTCTGGTGGGAGATGCTTAATTTCCATCTGGATACGACGCGCTTCAGCGTTAAAGATGTCATAGAGTTCTTCAACATTCTTCAGGTAACCCTGTGTGATTGCTTCCGCAATGACCCGAGCACCCTTTTCAGTGAAGTTATTCATCGAAAGCTGCTGTTGAACCTGACGGAATGTGAGTGCTTTCGCATCCTCAGGATCTACATGGCCTTTACCTACATAAGGATGGTTGGCTCTTTTCGCGCTGATTGCATCAAGGACTATGTTGACGTTAGCAAGATCCTTCTTATGCTTTGCGCGCTCAGATTTTTCACTCTCATCTTCTTCTGCATCAGAATCTTGCAGGATGAATGAGCCATCTTCTGATTTCGCATCTTCTGCCAAATTAACTGTGCGAGTCTCTGATGCCTTTGCGCCTTCTTCTGCTTCAACAATCTCAAGAACATCTGCAACGAGAGTCTCGACATCTTCGAGTTCAACTTCTTCGAGTTCAACTTCTTCGCCATCAATATTGGTAACAACCTTCTTGCCATCTGCGCTCTTTGCAGTAGCGGCCGGTGCGGCAGGAACTTCCTTAGGCTTGATTAAATCCCACTCAGCCTTCTTCAAGATTCGACTTGGGCTTCCAAGTCCCTTCTTTCGCAATACTTCGGTGAGTTGTGGAACTGTAATTGCGAGCGCGCGTGCTTCATCTACTAAATCTTTATCAGCCTTTTTGGGAATGCGACCAAGGGATGTCACACCACGAGATTCGAGCTCGGCTAGAACTTCCTTCTGTCGTGAGACTGCAGCCTTCGCATCAGAGATCAGCTGCACATCTTTAGCATCAAGGACTTTCTTCAACTCAATCTTGGCAGGAGCTTTCTTTGCTGGTGCCTTTTTCGCTACAGCTTTCTTGGCAGGAGCTTTCTTTGCTGGTGCCTTTTTCGCTACAGCTTTCTTGGCAGGAGCTTTCTTGGCTACAGCTTTCTTGGCTACAGCTTTCTTGGCAACAGCCTTCTTTGCCTTGTTTTTGAGCGCACTAAATACAGCCACAATTGTCCTTTGGTTTTTGATGCGATCTTTAAGAAATTCTTTTCTTAAAGCCGATCGAAGTGATGTCTATATTATACCGCGAATTGCCGCCGACATTGCCTCAGATTCGACCAAAAAGCCGTCGTGGCCAAAATCTGAAGAGATTGTTACCAACTTTTTCGCCTTAGGTACTAGATCAGCGATCTCAACCTGAAGTCGAGGTGGGAAAAGTCGGTCCGTATCGATGGAGACCACGAGAATCGGAATCGTTATTGCGCGTAAAGCCTCAACCACTCCTCCACGGTTGAAGCCAATGTCATGGGAGTTCATCGCCTCGGTCAGAGCGATATAGGTATTGGCATCGAAGCGCTTGGCTAGCTTGTCAGCCTGATGATCAAGGTAGGACTCAACGGCAAAGCGGCCAGTCTCATCGCCCTGCAACTCACGGCCAAAGCGCACATCCATCTCGGACTCAGTTCGGTACGTCAGATGGGCGATTCTGCGGGCAATTCCCATACCTGCAATTGGTCCGCGATCTTGTTCGTAGTAGTCGCCGTTGTTGAAGTAAGGGTCACTCTTGATGGCGCGAATTTGTATGGATGCGGTTCCGATTTGATCGCCAGTTGCAACGGCGGATGATCCGATTGTGCAGATCGATTCCACGCGATCTGGATGAGTAACCGCCCATTCCAGTGAACGCATTCCACCCAATGATGGGCCAACAGCCAACTTATATTTCTTGATTCCAATTGCATCAGAGAATGCAATCTCGGCTGCCACCATGTCACGAATTGTGATTGCTGGAAAACGAGAACCGTACCGCTTTCCATCTGGAGCGATACTCGATGGCCCAGTACTTCCTTGGCATCCACCGATGACATTGGGACAGACGATGAAATATTTATCGGTATCAAAGGCAAGTCCGGGACCGACCATGTTCGGCCACCAACCAGGAACATCTGACCATCCAGTCATTGCATGCTGGATGAGAATTGCATTATCTCCGGCGGCGTTGAGAGTTCCCCACGTTTGATATGCAATGGTGACATCGGCCAGCGTCTGGCCATTTTCTAAAAGGAGAAACCCGATCATGATAAATTTGCGATCACCCGGATCGTAACTCTCAAGCCATGCACCAGTGACATCACTGGTGAGAACTTGTTTAATCGGTAGAGCACTCATGAGATTTCCTTCACGCACTTGCACAGATCAGACTGTGCCTGGTCGTCACCCGGGAGCACCCCACCGCGGTGGAGGGTTGCCGTCTAGTAAGCCGGGGCTTTGGTTATCGCTTTCGGATAAACCGATCTAGAACTCGTGACCTGGGCATATCTTAACCCACCGCGGTGGCGGTGCAACTAGCTCAACTGGTGCGCTAGCCAAAGATTGCTGCACACACTTTGGGGTGAAGCTCACCACGCATCTGAGCAAAGGATTGTGGCGGCCATCCAGCGTTAAAAACGCGTTGCAGAAGGAGTGCCAATGAATAGGTCGGAGCATCAGTAAAGGCTCGATCAAGAGCAGCTCGGGCGAGTGCACCGTCGCCGTATTCGTAGGCGATCGCTGCTGCAAGGCAAGCAACGGGTGCCACAAAACCTGTCGGCGCAGAGCGCAATAAGTGCATCCACATTCTGCGGTAGCCATCTGCGCTATCGAGATCATGGCTTCCTAACGCAAAGTCGCGAACCTGAATTTCACTCAATCGACCAAGCACATGTGCAATCAGATCTTGATCGGTGGAAATTCCATGTGCGATGAAATCATTTGCAAGATCTATAACGGCCGTCGCACCATCACGTTGTAGATTGTTGAGGTCGCTATCTGAAGGATCAACATCTGACTTCTGAACTCGCTCTAACCATTGCTCTTCTTGCGCCAAAAGATTTGAGCGAACAGATCCACCTAAATCTGCAAAGGTGGCAAAGGGCATGGGATGGCCAGCAACAACGCTCTCCATCGCAATCCGAGAAGAGTCAAGAGGTGGAATTGGACGACCCCCTATCGGACAACAAGTGACGTCATGACAGAGGACTGATCGATAGGAACCATCTGCAATGAGAATAGATTCATAGATAGCGATTCCAGCCCTTGAAAGCGCGGCAGTCGTCTGGGCAAGAACAATCTCTCCATCACTTCTACCTTGTGGCTGGTAGGCAACTATCAGTGCACCTTCAGCATCTTCTGCACTGATATGACTGGCACAGAGATCAAATGCAATTTCGCTCTGATCTATTGGGTAATCAATGCGCATCGCCATTCCGACACAATCTTCTTTGATTGATACAAGAACAAGTGAATCAATGGGGTGATAGCCAATCAGAAATGGAATTGCTGCAAGGAGGTCATGTGGGCTAGTCAGTGTTGTCATCACTTCTCAATTCTTAAAGCGGGTCGGGGAGTTAACTACTGTGATGGTGACAATTGAAGTCGTCTTGACCGTGCCAGTGATAGCGCGAGTCTGTGCGTTATGCGTGTATGTGCCATTCCATGTGCTGATAAGAGTGATGAGATAGGTACCTGGATTTGAGTATGTATGTTTGATTTTTCCATCAGGAAATGGCCCACCAACATCTGTTGTCGAAAGGAATGTTCCATCACCAAATGACCAGGTAAAACTTGGGCGTAGAGCAACATCAACAATTTCTCCAACAATCTTCACCTGTGTCATAAAGGAAGTGGGTAGGTCTGTCCACATAAATACTGGAACATCAACAAGTGGTTCGTACTCTGGTTGGTAGGCAATGCCTGCAGTAGGTAGCGCTTTAATGAGGCGATCATTGAGAGATGCAGTCTGTGCAACTGGCGGCTGAGGAGTCGGCGTGCTCTTCTTTGGTACAGCGGTGGCAGTCACTTTCGGTTTAGGAGGTGCGATTTTCTTCTTAACTGGCGGCGGTGCAATTTTTTTGGGAGTCGCTTTGACTGTTGGTTTCACTGTTGGAGTCGGCGTTTGCGTTACAGCGGCGGTTCCGCCCTTGCGACCTTCGATGATGATCTTGCCATCTTGAGTGTAAACATCGACACATGCATTTACTCGGCACTCTTCGGCGAGAGCCGATGGAGCGCTTATTGATGCAGTGGTGATGAGTATAGATACGACGATGATGTGATTGATTTTCATGTGGGGCAAGGTAGAAGTCGATGGTGACTACTTGCGCGCTTGTTGAGCGCTCTGTGGATGGATGTGGCAATCTAGGTTCATGGCAGCCCGCGATGGAGATGGATGGATTCAGTGCCGATGCGGAAGTAAGCACTGGGGAAAATTTGGTGCAGCGGGGATTTTGATTTTTCGCGATTCAATCGAAGGCGGTCGCGAAATATTTCTACAACATCGCGCACCGTGGGTTCATAACGGCGATACCTGGGGAATCCCAGGCGGTGCTAAAGATTCACATGAAAGTGTTAATGAAGCTGCCCTACGAGAAGCCCATGAAGAGACTGGAATTAGCCCTGAGCATTTGAATCCGTTAGCTCTCTTTAGTGATGATCACGGTGACTGGCGGTATGACACAGTGCTTGCTGCTGCAGATGATCAGATCTCTGCCGACTCCCCCAATGATGAAAGTCAGGAGATGCGCTGGGTGCCAGTCGATGAAGTCACGCTGCTCACCTTGCATCCAAGTTTTGCAAAGACATGGTCTGATCTACGACAAATCCTCGATAATCTGGTCGCACCAATCTAAATCGCTTCTTTCAGAGTGCATAACTATCACAATCGTTTTTCCCTCATCTCGCATCTTGCAAAAAAGTTCGATCAGATCGGCTTTGCTCTTCTTATCCTGTGAAGCCAGTGGCTCATCAAAGAGATAGATAGGTGTATCGCAAACCAACGCTCGAGCAATTGCTACACGCTGCAATTGACCGCCAGATAGAGTCAAGACAGAGTGATCAAGAATCTCGTTGAGTCCTAGTTGGGAGACCACTGAGTCGACGCGAAACAGGTTCTCGCTCGACTGTCCCATTTCAATAACTTGCCTCACGGTAAATGCCAGCCAGAAGAATTGATTTTGAGTGACGACGCTTCGCAATCGCGATTGAGCTCCTATTGAGAGTTCTGTGAGATCTCTCCCGCGGATCAATATCAAGCCTTCATCGAGAGGATGATCGCCAGCTATAGCACCAATCAATGTGCTCTTACCCGATCCATTGGCTCCAAGTATGGCCGTGATTGTTCCCTTCTTTATTTCAAGAGAGAGATTTTCAATTACGCGATGATCACCGCGCGAAACAGTGACATTGTTAAGAACAATTAGCGCCATTGCACACCACCGCGCTTCAAAGCCAGAATCAATATCGGTGCACCTATCAGTGAGATCAGTAAACCGATCGGAAGATCTTGCGGCGGAGCAATACTTCTGGCGGCTGTGTCAGCAACAAGCAGAATCAATGCGCCAATCACGGCAGCAGCACCCACGAGATATCGGTGGCTTGGTCCAACTAAGAAACGTGCGATATGAGGTGCGGCAAGCGCCAAGAAGGAAATTGTTCCCACTTGACTGACTGCTGTTGCAATCGCAACCGAGAGCACTAGAAATGCGATCAAGCGAATTCTTTGTGGATCTCTTCCACTATGGCGTACTTGCGGATCACCGAGTGAAAGCAGATCCAATCGCGGAGAGAGAAGCCGAGCACTCACGATGACAGCTACGGCAACTACTGCCAGCAGAGCGACGTTGGACCACGTGAGAAGTGAGAGCGAGCCTAACGACCAGAAGGTAACAGAACGCACGTCACTGCGATCTGCGATCGTGATCAAGATACCTACAATCGCAGTGAGTGTGGCCGAGACAGCAATTCCAATTATGATTAATTGCATAGCATTGCGCGCTAGCCAGAATGTCAACAGAGTAGAGAGCAGAGCACCAAAAGCCGCCCAACCAATTGCACCGATTGACGCGATGCTGACCGCATTGGTGAGGACGCCGACAACAACTCCAAGAGCTGCACCTGCTGTCGTTCCTAGAAATGCTGGATCGGCCAATGGATTATTTGTTGAACCCTGTGCGAGCACACCCGCTACTGCCAAAATCATTCCAAGGATGATCGCACCAAGTATGCGTGGGGCTCTGATCTGCCAAATGATCTGGTCAGTAACTTCCGTTGATTGAAAATTGAACTTAAGTACTGAACCCCAAACATCGTTTACTGCGGTAGCTCCTAAGGAAAGAGCGAAGAGTGCGAATAGGGCAACCACAACGCTTAACAAAGAGATTTTTTTGATCATGAAAGTACTCGCTCTATCGATTGAGAAAGGGTGTTAAGTAGCGAGTATGAGCGTGGTCCAAATGAGAGAAGGAGAGAGTCATCGACTGCAACTATTGCTCTGTTCTTCCCTGCCTGCGTTTGAGCAACACCAGGTAACTGAATCAAGCCGTTAACACCACCGACAGATTCCAAGCCCTTACTCATTACCAAGAAAACATCTGGGTTCAGCGTTGCAATTGCTTCCGCCGTCATAGGCGTGAACGGATTCGCAAACTTTTGCGCACCAGCATCAATTCCACCAATTGCTGCAATGAGGGAATCTGTTCCTGAACCTTTTCCACCGATGAGATACACAGCGCTTCCGCCTCGGAGATACAAGAATGCGATGGTCTTTCCTGCTGGAATTTGCGCGACTTTCTCTTTGCTGGCTTGCAACGCAGCGGTGAGGACTTTTCCGTCCTCGACTGCACCAATAGCCTGTGCGATTTCGCCCACCTTGCGATCGATCTCAGCGAGCTGCCATGCTTCAGAAATATTCACGATACGAACTCCAGCTGTTTCAAGAACTTTAATGGCAGATGCCGGTCCAGAAGAATCGTCAATGAGTAGTAAGTCGGGTTGAAGAGAGAGAATTTTTTCTGCAACGATTTGGTGCCCAGATGTAACGACTTCAACTGAGTCTAGTGCTGGCGCATCGCTGGCAACATCTCGACCAATCAAAATATCTAAATGCCCCATCGAAGCAATAATTTCTGCGCTGCCATTGGCCAGCGCTACTACTCGCGAAAACTGTGGCGACTGTGCAGCGCTTACATTTATCGATTCGACGGTATTAATTTGTTCTACAGCCGATGGTTGAGATGAGCAGCCGGATGCAAAAAGAACAGATGCAGCGACAATTGCTATCCCTCTATTTATCACGGGCTAAGCCTCTCAGAACTTTGTCGACGGATCTCCCTTAGCTGTCGGCTATATAAAGTAGGCCAGAGCCATATATTTTCTCTGTGCGAATCCGTCTCTTTCTGCTTACAGTCGCTGTCGTTGCAACCATGCAATCTCCTGCAGTGGCTGCCGTGAGTTCCAAGGGATCTTTTGGTCAGGTTCTCACTGTAGATAAGGCGACCGTGCGAGCGGGTTCCATGGTCACTGTGAACGGAAGAGGATTCGATGAGACAGTTGGGATCTATCTCGCCTTCTGTGTTGTTCCTAAAAAAGGTAGCGCACCCACGCCATGCGGTGGCGGAGTAAATAAGGCAGGAATGGGTGAAGCTTCTTACTGGATTTCTTCCAATCCCCCACCGTACGCAGTGGGTTTGACCGATGAGTTTCTGCCAGGTGGAAGATTTACGCACAGTGTAAAAATCTCACGATTTATTGGAAAAGTAGATTGCCGAAAAGTGAAGTGTGCTGTGACTGTGCGTGCAGACCATTTGCGATCGACAGATCGCACCCAAGATCTTTTTATACCGATAACAATTTCTAGATAACCTCAATACCAGAATGAAGAGAGACATGAAAAAGAACTTCAGACCATCATTCATTTCGATCACTATTGCGGCTTTGCTCTTTGGTTTTATGACCGCGCCAGCTGCACAAGCGGAGACTTTTGTTTTCACAAGTAGCCCCCTGACTAATCTCAATCCAGCAGGAGCTACAGTTAACGGTGGTTTTACCAAGTTTCCTGCAGGTAAGGGGCTCTATATCCAGCAATGTAATGAACCCTTAGCGGGCGCGCGTCCCACAATCTGTAGTGACACCGTGCAGGTCTGGGTCTCAGATTCTGGTGTACGTGGAACGGTGAAGCCCACATCTGGAATAACAATTAAACCGACAGTTGTAATTACGGGTCAAGGAGGAAGTGCCGACTGCTCAAAGGTTTCCTGCGGTCTCTTTTTTCAAGTTGATCACGTAAATAATGCAAGCCTTAGTGATAGAAGTGAAGACAAATTCCTTCCAATAACCTTCGCAGCCGGAACTGCCGCACCAGCACTTGCTTCGGATGTATTCACCGTAACAGCTGATGGACAGACGTTGACCAAGAACGTTGGATCAAATCTTTCATACCGTAAACCAGTAACTATTGTCGTCACCACTCAGTCGGGCTTAACCCCTGAAGTCACATCCGCTACCCAAGATTGCACATATGTAACAGGAGTCTTCACAGCTCTCAAGGGAATTGGAGTCTGTGCAATGAGTATTAGCACTGCTGGCAATGCCAGCTTTGCACCGACAGATGCTAACTACCCATTCTTTGTTGGACTGGGTGAACAGTCCATTGCACCGATCGCGACATCGGTAAAGTCAGGTAAGAGAATTACACTTCCAGCCGAGACCTCATTCGGTGAAAAGATTGTCTACAAGACTTCAAGTAAGAATTGCCAAGTCAGCAATGGTGTTCTCAGGGGAATCAAGAAGGGTTCTTGCGTTGTCACAGCCAGGGCTGCCGGTAAGGTCAATATGTGGAAACCACTGGTCCGCAATATTTCAATCCCAGTGAAGTAAAAATCTTATCTTCGCAGCAGCTACAACGCCCGTAATCCCGCAATAAGGAAGTTGCGAGTAGATTCGATTTCACTTGCAGAATCCACACCTGCTTCGATTCTGCGTGTTGCACTCTCTGTGGTTGCGTGAATTAGGGCTAGAGCTTGCCGCACATCCGTAACTCCTAGCTGGCTAAGAGGCGCAGAAAGGGGTGTGAGCATCTTCCTATGTGCAATACCGATTTGGGTCGATCTCTCCGTAGAAAGTTCGAGAGTGCTCAGCGCTCGGGCGAGCAGATGGCGGCCATCGGCTACGTACTCGAGTGAGCCTTCAATCCATGCGGTGATCGCCTCTTCAGGAGCCTTCACTGAAGCCACCTTTTGCGTGAGGAATTCCGTGAAGTTGTTGAGTTCTTCAGAAATTAGTTCAGCAACAATCTCACTGCTGCTCGAAAAGTAATCATAAAAAGTTGTTCGCGATAGCCCAGCACGCGCAGCAACTGTTGAGACGGTAATTGATGTTGGGCCGTTCTCAAGAGCGATAGCCGAGGCTGCATCTAACAACTGTGAACGTCGCCATGCGCGTTGTTCGACCAAGGTGGGCGCACTGATCTTTGGCATTAGCTCTCACTCCCCTCTCAGATGAAAACTGGTCAGTTGGAGGTTACAACAAAGTCTGTGTGGGTGCAGAACTTAATCCTGTAAACCCTGGCTCAGTCTGCGAAGTGAGTCGCGAACCACACTTTTATCCGAGGTGCGCCACAGTGGCGGCATCGAATTGAGAAGCACGCTGCCATACCGCTTAGTCACAATTCGGGAGTCAAGGATTGCAACAACTCCGCGATCATCAACGCTACGAATCAACCGCCCTGTGCCCTGTGCGAGTAAGAGAGCCGCGCGTGGCATAGAGACCTGCATGAAGCCGCTACCGCCTGCAGCATCGGCTTGTGATGAACGCGCAGCCATGACGGGTTCATCGGGCCGTGGAAATGGAATGCGATCGATAGCAACCAAGATGCACGAGCTGCCTGGAACGTCTACGCCCTGCCAGAGGGACATGGTGCCGAGCAAGATTGATGTTTCATCTTTAGCAAAACGTTCTACCAGCGGGCCCACAGCATCGCCGCGTTTCTGGGTAATGATTGTGATGGGTAGTTCTTTTAAGACATCGCGAAGATGCGCGTCCGCTGCCTCAACTCCGCGCCAAGAGCTAAAGAGTGCCAGCGTGCGACCGCCAGCGGCATCAATAAGTTCACCAAGTTCAGTGAGAACTTCTTTACTTGGACCATCGCGTCCAGGTTCAGGAAGGTGCTTCGGAAGATAGAGAACGCCTTGCGCTGCAAAATCAAAAGGAGAACCAACGTCGAGAGTTTGAAAATTGGATGGGTCTATATCTGCTTCCTCTTCATCGCTCTCATCCTCGGTCGTAACACCTGGGACGAGGAAGCCGAGTGAACGAGCCATGGCATCAAAACCGTTACCCACAGTCAGAGTTGCAGAAGTTGCGATGACTGGAGTCTTTGTAAGTAAATTCTCACGCAGCACTTCAGAGACTGAAAGTGGTGCCAGATAAAGAGAAGAGAAGGTTGGTTCATACCAGAGCACATGCGATGAACCCATCTTTAACAACTTGCCAACGGTTGTCGTGATCTCCGTAACGGCACCCTTTACACGGGCACGTTCAGCAATTGCATCGGGATCAATAATCTCTTCATCTGCTCTCAGCGCATCAGTAATTGCAGCCCCTGCCTCGCGAACCTTACGTACTGGAGCCTCTAAAACACTGGGAATCTCTTCAAGCCGACCGAGCGCTGCAAAATCACCTTTTACAGTATCCCCGTAATCTGCCATTGCGTCGTGAAAATCATCGGCCGCCTTTGTAAATGCATCGCTGAGCTTTCCTGGCATGTGTTTGCGCGCCATGGCGGCAGCGCGTTGTACGCGACCTGATGTGAGTTCTTCAGTCACTGCTTGGGTTGTGCGATCCATGAACTCGTGTGCTTCATCCAAAATCACAGCATCGCGTTCAGGCAGGATGGGATGTGAATCAACAATTTCAATAGCAAGCAGGGTGTGATTTGTAACGACTACATCTGCAAGTTGCGCCTTAGCTTTTGCATTGACCGCAAAGCATTGCGAGCCATATGCACAATTATCTGCTCCTACGCACTCGCGTCCCGATGTTGAATTGGCAAGCCATACTCGACGATCTACATCCGGTGCGTCATCGCGATCTCCTGTCGCCCCCTTTGACTTTGCCCATGCAATCAGTCGCTTCGCATCTTTTTCCAGATACGAGGTTTCCAATACGAGTTCGCCATCAGGATCAACTTCTTCACTATTCATCTTCTGTAGACAGATGTAGTTGCCAACGCCTTTGTAGATTGCGTATGTAATCTCTCGACCCAGTTCTTTTTCGAGAGTTGGTACGACTGCCGGTAAATCTCGTTCGACGAGTTGGCGTTGCAACGCAAGAGTTGCTGTCGCAATCAATACTTTACGACCGTGGACAAGTGCTGGAATTAAGTATGCGAGGGATTTTCCAGTTCCCGTGCCAGCTTGCACCATAAGGTGATGTCGGTCGGTGAGTGCGCTTGAGACCGCCTCGGCCATCTCGATCTGACCTTTGCGCGGAGCTCCCCCAATGGCAGCTACGGCTGCATCAAGTGCTGCTCGTGTTTTTGCTGCCAGATCGCTCATGTTCGCACCTTAGCGAAGGTTTGCCGCTGATAACTCTGGAATGTGGGCGATGAATCGTATAGGATTTCTACCAATTCACAACGAATGGAACCCTGGAATGAAGAATGTGAAGCGCCAATTCCCCAAGGTGGGCGAATTAGCTCCTTTGCTGCGCTTTACCCTTCCGCACTTTCCGACACGTAAGAATCGTCTAGCTAAAGCCCTCACCGTGTGGGATCTGCGCTTGATTGCAAAACGCCGCACACCCAAAGGGCCATTTGATTACACCGATGGCAGCGCTGAATCTGAAGTGACACTGGCGAGAGCTCGTCGCTCATATCTCGATCTTGAATTTAGGCCAAATATTTTGCACGATGTCAAGAATGTTGACACGAGCTGTGAAATCTTAGGCGAGAAGTTTGCAATGCCTTTTGGAATTGCGCCTACAGGCTTTACCCGCATGATGCATACCGAAGGTGAGATTGCTGGCGCACGAGCGGCAGAAAAATTCGGAATCCCCTTTACCCTCTCCACTTTGGGAACGACAACGATTGAAGATGTTGTTAGATCTTCACCAAGTGGCATCAACTGGTTCCAGCTGTACATGTGGAAAGACCGCGAAGCAAGTATGGCGTTGGTTAAGCGCGCGCAAGATGCTGGTGTCAAACATTTGATGTTAACAGTTGATGTTCCCGCAGCTGGCGCTCGTCTGCGCGATGCCCGCAATGGACTTACTGTGCCGCCTCGCCTAACTATCAAAACACTTTTGGATGCAGCACCCCGTCCTGAGTGGTGGATTAATTTTCTGACTACCCCAGCGATCACTTTTGCATCAATGTCCAATTGGGAAGGTACTGTTGCCGAGTTACTCGACTTCATGTTCGACCCAACTATGACATTTGATGACCTGGAGTGGATCCGCGAGCAGTGGGATGGAAAGCTCTCGATTAAGGGAATCCAGACTGTAGAAGATGCCAAGATCGCCGCTAAATACGGCGCTGATGCGATCATCTTGAGTAATCATGGTGGACGCCAACTTGATCGCGCACCGGTGCCTCTTCACATGCTTGCTGAAGTAAAGAAGGAACTCAAGAACGACCTAGAGATCCATATTGATACTGGAATCATGCATGGGGCAGATGTTTTGGCAGCGCTAGCACTGGGTGCTGATTTTGCCTACATTGGTCGCGCCTATCTTTATGGACTTATGGCGGGCGGGCAGGAGGGCGTCGAGCGCACATTGACAATTATGCAGTCAGAGATGATTCGCACCTTGAAGTTACTTGGAGTAAATTCACTTAAGGAACTTGAACCAAAGCATGTTCAACTTTTGCAAACCCACGCTGGCCTTGGCCACTTACCGGAAGGTCGCTAAATCAATGCGAATAGCCCGAATAGGTATTGCTGGGCAAGAAAAACCCGCAGTTGTTGTTGGTGATGATTACATCCTTGTCGATTCACTCATTGGCGATTGGTCACGTGAAAGTCTAGAAGCGGGCGCAATTGCCACAGTTGCTGGCGCAGATTTCTCTGGACTTCCTCGCGTTGCAAAGGGCTCAACCCGAATTGGATCACCCATTAACCGACCAACAAAAGTAATCTGTGTCGGACTTAACTATCTCGGCCATATCAAAGAGACCAATGCTGAAACCCCTGCAGAGCCTGTGATTTTTATGAAGTCACCCGATAGCGTTGTAGGACCAAATGATGACATCGTGATTCCGCCAAATAGTCTTGCCACTGATTATGAAGTTGAGCTTGCAATTGTGATTGGCAAGCGTGCTCTCTATTTGAATTCGCCAGAGAATGCCAAAGAACATATTCTTGGTTACACAATTTCGCAAGATGTTTCTGAGCGTCACTGGCAAATTGAACGTTCTGGTCAATGGGTAAAGGGAAAATCCTTTCCAACATTTAATCCCATCGGACCTGAAATTGTTTCTGGAGATGAGATCAACCCTAGTAACTTGCGCTTATGGTGCAGCGTCAATGGCATCATGAAGCAGGATTCAAATACAGATGATCTTCTCTTCGGTATTGATCACATTGTTTGGTACATCAGCCAGTTCATGGAGTTGTTTCCAGGAGATGTCATTAACACCGGAACCCCATTTGGCGTAGGACTGGGATTTAAGCCACCTGTCTATCTGGCCGTAGGCGATGCAATCAAGACTGGTATCGAAAATATTGGGGAAATCTCAAACAACTGTATTGCTTTTAAAAATTAATCATTTGACGTAGCTCTTGACCGCTTGCAAGTCGATCCATCCCAATATTTATCTCATCAAGTGTGATGGTTGAAGAAACGAGCGATTCGATCGGAAGTTTTCCACTTCTCCATAAATCTGCAAAGATAGGAATATCCCGACTGGCAACAGATGAGCCCAAGTAACTACCGACAATCGTCTTACCTTGAGCAACAAGTGTGAGAGGCGAAATAGTTGCTAGATCTGTCGGTGCAGGCAAACCAACTGTGACTAGCGTTCCACCCGGCGCGAGAATATTGAGGGACGCTTCAAAGGCCTTGGCTACACCTGCAGCTTCCAGCACAACGTCTGCAAGTAACTTTTCTGCAATCGCGGTTTGAACATCAAATACGGCGGTTGCACCTAACTCAAGAGCTGTCGCGCGTCTATCTGGGTTGAGATCAATTCCATAAACTTCCCCGTGCGCTAGCGCAAGGGCGGTGATCAAACCAGCCATACCAACTCCGCCCAACCCTACGACTGCGATGGATTGACCTGGTTTCACCGTCACAGCATTCAAAAGTGCGCCTCCCCCAGTAAGAACTGCGCAACCCAAGAGCGCAGCAATGGAGGAAGGTACATCTGATGAAACCTGCACTACTGATCGGTGGTCGACCACAGCGTGAGTTGCAAAAGCTGAGACTCCCAAGTGATGGAATAGCGGAGAATTATCTCGCGATAGACGGCTTCCTCCAGATAGTAATTCTCCAGCTACATTAGAAGTCGTCCCGTTAATGCAACTAAACTGTCCATTAGAACTGCATCCCTTGCAATTGCCACATCGGGGAGAAAACGTCATTACAACCCTGTCGCCAATCTTTAGATTGGATACACCAGAGCCAACCTTTTCAACTATTCCTGCGGCTTCATGTCCCAGCAACATAGGCGTAGGTCTAGGACGAATTCCTTGGACGACTGCAAGATCTGAGTGACAAATTCCTGCTGTTTCGATTCTTACTAATATTTCGGTTTCTTTAGGATTAGAGAGTTCTATCTCCGAAATTGTTATTGGCTTAGAGCTGATGTATGGAAACTCTCTACCCATCTCTTCCAATACAGCGCCATGAATCAGCACAAAAGTACTCTGCCAATCAAAGTGCATCTCTCCAGTCGAAGAGGATTCCGTTTATTGCATCCTTCTTTGAAGTAAAAAGTTGAGAATACAACTCGGCAGAATCTTTCCAATTACATTCGTGACTAACATGCGGTGCTACTGGTAAAGATCCTGATGTGATTTGTCGAATAACTGACTCACGACTCGGTGTCTCCCCAATAAAGAAAGGGAAAACAGCTTTTATTTGGCTTCTGTGGGCAAGATTGTAATCAAACTTCATCTCACCTGCGTGGTAGCCCTCAAAAACCATTACTCCTTCAAACTTGACGCATTTGAGACTATCTTCCACGACTGGCAAATATCCAGTTGATTCGATTACAACATCGAACCCTTTTGGAAACTCTGCCCTAATCGCTTCCCAAGCACCCTGCACTGAAGTATCGAATACTTGATCAGCACAATACTTCTTTGAAATCGCAATTCGCTCCTGAGATAGTTCTGTGGTCACTACATATGCGCCTCTTTGGCGTGCTAGAGCAGCAGTGAACTGACCGATGAGCCCCTGACCAACCACCAAAACCGTATCTCCCGAGTTAATTCCAGCCTGATTCAAGGCGTTAGCACCCACACACGGTTGGACAAATAGGCCGGCATAACGAGAAAGTGTTGTCTCATCTACTGGATGGGTTCGATCGATACTTGCTACTGTGAAAGCTTGGTGAGTTCCTGCGCCAGAAAAATATGCAACTAACTGTCCAATCTGAAGATTCTTGGTTTGCATAGGATCACCAAAAGAGACAATTCGTCCGACGCCTTGGTATCCGGGAGTAAAGGGTGGCTTCCCCCAAATCCCACTCTTTCCAGTTGCCCCATACATCTCGGTACCGACACTGACTCCAGAAAATTCAGTTCTAATTAAAACTTCGCCAGGCTTTGGCTCTTTAACTTTAGCTACGCCTAACTCAACTTTGCCATAATCAGAAATGATCAGGGATGGAGCTTGAGTCATCTCAGTCATCACTTGACGTCTCCGCTTACTGGCTTCATAGTTCTAAGATCTATTCGGGCCTTGAAATCTAAAGCTCTTTCAACCTTCGCTGTTCGATAAATTCCCGCATACTCATTTCCCGGAGTCTCATAATACGAAAGATCCAAAGCTTCTACGCGATCGCCAAGCGCGAGCTTGAGAGCATCCTTTGTAGGGATTGTTGAGTAGACAGTATCTGAAACCAGATTCATGATTTCAAGGCTAGGCTGAACTTCTAACCCCGCGGCGAGAGTGAATGCCTGCAAAACATCATGGATTGAAATACAACCCAAAGTACAAAATGGGCGCCACATGCTTTCTATCTTCTCGCGACCGGCAGGAATGGCTTGCTCGGAGAGCACTACACCAATGCGAAAGAGAGTTACATCGATACTAGGCTCAAGTTTTTGAAAATACTTGCTTGTTTCTTCAACGCAGTACTTCGAAAGACCGTAAACATTCGAAGAATTACAACGATGGTCATCGGCTATTGGTAGCGAATCAGGCATGAAATCAGCGGTAAGACAGCCCACAACCGCAATCGAACTCGCAATAACGTATTTCTTCACCCCTAAATCAATCATGTATCGCATAAATCTGGAGGTTCCCGCCACATTGACGGTCATGCAGTCCTCTTCATTGGCATCACCAGTTACACCTGCCAGGTGAATCACAACATCAATCCCTAAACCATCTAGCTGATGAAGGTCCTCTAAACTAGCAAAATCTCCAAAGACGACCTTGCCATCAGAAAAATCAACATCCTTACGGGAGAGAGCGACAACGTTAAAACCAGATTCAGCTAGAGAGGCAATTAATCTGCTTCCTATAAATCCGCTAGCTCCCGTAACAAGAACAGTCTTTTTTTGATTCATCATCTCAACCTTTCAACCCGCCGCCGAAGCCCTTGATTACATGCTTTTGCATTGCAAAAAACAAGATGAGAATTGGAGTGCTAGCCATAATGAGGCCGGCAAATACTAAGTTCCAGTATGAGCGATATTCTTGAACAAATTGTGCCAATGCGACTGTGGTTGTTTGATTACCAGTACCGCTCAAATAAAGAAGTGGTGTGAAGAAATCATTGTAAACAAAGACTCCAGTAAGAATGATCACTGTGCCGGTAACAGGACGTAGTAGGGGCAAAACTACATGTGTAAAGGTCTTCACATTTCCAGCACCATCAATAGCAGCTGCTTCCTCATATTCTTTTGGAACATTTCTCAAGAATGCCGTATAAAGGAATATGGCTATGGGCATTTCGCGACCAATGTAGAAGATAATCAGAGAAGGTAATGTTCCAAGTAAATTCAAGTCTCTAAAGGTAATGTAGAGCGGAAGTAATGCCAGTTGATAGGGAAGAAGTAAGCCACCAATCACAAAGAAGAAAAGTGGCTTAGACCAGCGACTTGTAATTCGTGCTAATGGATAGCTCGCAAATGAGGCAAATAGCACGATGAAAAGCACGCTAAGCACTGTAACAATTGTGCTGTTAGTGACAGCATCAAGGAGCCCTCCCTCTATCCAGGAGTCCTTAAAATTCTCAAGTGTCGGCTGCGTCGTCGGTGAGTAGACAGAATCGAGATCAGTCGTCTTTCTAATTGCAAGATTGATCAAGATATAGACGGGAAATAGAAACATGGCTGCGAAGCCAATGAGGAGAACTTCCAAGGTAAATGTTTTCCACGTATACCTATTCATGATTTATCAATCTTTGAAATGAGGAAGTACTGAATCGCAGAGAAAACTGAGACAAAAATTGTAAGAAGAACCGCCAGCGCGGTGCTGTAAGCGAATTCTCCGAAGAGGAAGGCATTCCTATACATTAAGGTTGAAATAGTTTGAGAGGCTACTCCAGGACCGCCTCCCGTCAAGATGAAAACTTGATCAAATAGTTTAAATCCGCCAATAATTGAGAGCATCAGCGTGACAGTGATTGCAGGATACAAGAAAGGCCTTACGACAAACCAAAATCGCTGTAGATAATTTGCTCCGTCAATCTCGGCGGCTTCAATCATTTCTTTAGGCACACCTTCTAAGCCAGCCAGATAGATAACCATTGAGTATCCAGCAAACTGCCATATAACTACGATGATAATTGAGTTGAGAACAATTGAAGGATCCCCCAACCAGTCTCGAACAAAACTTTGTAGCCCTAACACTTCAAGGAAACTATTTATTGGGCCCGTTGGTGCATACATGTATTGCCACAGATAAGCAGTTGCAACTGGAGCTACAACTGCAGGTGCAAAAAAGAGTGTTCGAAGAAGATTCCGGGACTTGACTTTGGAAAAGAGTCCCAGCGCTAATAGGAGGCCTACGAGATTCTGGAAAATCGTAACCCCGATGGCGATGATAAATGTGTGAGAGAGGGCGCTGCGCGTATCGGTGTCTGCAAAGACGCGACGGAACTGCGTTAGTCCGGCCCAATTGTACCCCTGTGTAAATCCACTCCAGTCAGTGAATGCAAACTTAACTCCTTGAAATGAAGGAGCGATAACTACAAATACATAAAAGATTAAGGCAGGGAAGAGGAACGAGATTGCCCAACGATTTTTTACCACAACTCAAACCCCAAATCTTGAAGTAATCGTTCCCTTGGAGAAAGGACGAGAGCTGAGTATTCACCCAGCTCTCGTCCTGCCCTCGATTTTTACTTACCTTGTAGAGCCTTGTCCATTTTCTCCGCAACACCCTTCGGTGTATCGGTTCCAGCGAAGATTGACTGGACTCCAGCGATTAGTACTTGCTGGATTTTTGGAGACTGCCATTGCTGGTCAATGAAGAGGAAGGTCTTCTTTTGAGCACGGAACTTCATAATCTCGGCGACAGCCGGTGATGAAGGAACATACCCAGGCACCGGTCCGGCTGGAATGCCACCTGACAGACCTACAAAGATTTTACGGGCTTCGGCTGATGCCAGGAAGTCAATAAACTTCTTTGCTGCCAAGTTGTTTGCAGCCTTCTTATTGAGTGCATACACACGAAGAATTGATGAAGGGATGAATGTTGCCTTTACATCATCAGTTGCTGGGTGTGCCGCAAAGCTCCACGTTGTACCTGGTGCAGCAATCGCTGTTAGTGCTGGAACAATCGTTGGAAGCCCAAGCCATCCGAGCACCTTGCCTTTTGCAAGATCATCGGTGGTCATTGCGTAGGTTGTGCTATTTGGAGATGCATTAAAGCAACCCCATGTATTCATATCTTCAAGCATCTCAAATGACTTTACCCATGGCGAATCAGCAAATGTAGCCTTACCATCGTATTGATCTTCCGTGAATCCAGGGTTCTTCGAATAGAGAAGTGTTGCAGTCTGTGAATACGTATGCATGATCGTAGGCCAACCTGTCGCCCAAGGAGCACCGTATGCAGGAGTTCCCTTTGACTTAGCTGCTGCACAGAATGCCTTGACGTCACTCCACTTCTGTGGCGGAACTAATCCCGCCTTCTTCATAATTTCTGGGCTATAGATGTAGCCAACTCCTTGCGCTGACATTGGAACACCATAGATGGTTCCTTGGTAGCGCAACGATTGATCATTTTTTGGCACCAACGTTGACCAATTTCGATTGATTGATGCAATCTGTCCATTCTTAGCAAGTTGGACTATGCCATCAGCTGAACCTGAACCTGGTTTAGCTTGAATGATTTCTGGAGCAGTTCCAGCGGCCAGTTGAGTTACAAGAGCTGCCTGGCCTTCTGTGACAGCATAAAATGTTGGTGTTACCTTAATGTTTGGATTAATTTCTTGAAATCTTTTGATCATTGCATCCGTTGCAGGCTTATCTGTTGAATTACCGAAAAGTCGTATTTCAGTAACCTTTGGTGCTCCAACAGCTGGACTGATCATTGTTGCCGCTAAAAATGCGGCACAAATAGCGCCGCTCAGAATTTTTGTTCGAGTGCGAAAAATCATGAAACTCTCCTTTGTAGTGCATTCTCGAGGACTAGCTAGGGGCGGGGTAGTTGAATACTGGTTTTCAGTCTTCTCCTCAAACAATATAGGATTTTGACCCAAAAAGATATAGGATTCAAATCTCCTGAGGGGGTGATGTTGGACAAGCCACGGGGGGGTGAGACGACAATCTAGACTTTTTGTGCGCTAAGTGTCCTCAACCTTCGAATCAATCAGCGAGGGAATCTCGCCAGTCAATCAAAATGCCGTTCATGGAATCCTTCTCACCTCCGAATAGCTTGGTGTAGACATTGGCGGCTTCCCTCCAGGAAATGTCGTGACTCACCAATTTTTTCATGGGAAATTCGCCATTTACGATCATGGCGATTACTGATTCGCGAAGTTTAGGTTCACCAATAAAAAATGGGAAAACTGCCTTCAGCTGACGCCTTGTGGCAGAATCGAAATCAAATATCAACTCTCCTGGATAGTGGCCTTCAAAAACCATCGTTCCGTTGAACTTGAGACATTTGAGAGCTTCATTAACAAGACTCACTATGCCCGTTGACTCGATGGCAACATCAAAGCCTAGAGGATGGCTTGCCATCACTAACTCAGAGCATGGAGTATCCGACGTATCGAAAACCTCATGTGCACAAAACTCTCTCGAAGAGGTAAGTCGTTGCTGTGAAACATCTGTGGCTACCGTATGAGCCCCACGCATTTTTGCTAGGTAGGCAGTTGATTGCCCGATCATTCCCTGTCCAATAACCAATACCTTATCGCCGCTCTTTACTCCCCCCTTATTAATTGCATTGGCTGCAACACAGGGCTGAACAAATAGACCAACATATTTACTCAATACGCCTTCTGGCACATGATGGGTCCGAGCGAGAGGGGCGGTAGTGAGGCTTCGGTGAGTTCCCTTGACGCTGAAGTACGCGACTAAGTCTCCAACCTTGAAATCATGAGCTTCAGTCATATCTCCAAGCTCAATGATTCTACCTACGCCCTGATATCCCGGAGTGAAAGGGAGTTCCCCCCAAATCTTGTTACGACCGTATGCGCCAGCCATTTCGGTGCCGACACTGACGCCCGAAAATTCTGTCTTGATCAAAATTTCATTGACCCCTGGTGATGACACAATGACGTTTCGGAGCTCGACCTCTCCATAGTTTGAAATCGTCAAACCCGGGACTGCTGTGTTTTCCCATTTATTCATGGCTTGTCTCTCCTTGGTTAATCGTAACGATTGTCTCGCGGGGTCTATTCAAAATCAGCTCAGCTGGATTTCGATTACATCTACAAGTGCGGAGCTCGGTATAGGTGAGTTTAAATACATTTCTCCTGTTCGATCCTCACCTGGTTTAAATCTATGGTGAACTTCAAAGTTAACTGTGTACGGTAATTCTTCTCCTGTCGCCATAAGAATGACTCTCTTAATCCGATCAACAGGTAATCCCCGAATGGTAAATTCTTTGACGGGCTGAAAGAGTAAGTGGAGATAGATTGAGTTTTGAGTTCGAGTAATTGGACCATAGAAATCAATACCATCCGCTGGTTCGACACCGATAACTGAACGTTGGTGAAGTTTCATCCAATCTTCAATTAAAGCGAAGTGTTCCCGTTGAGTTGGATCTATCGAGCCATCTCCGCGAATACCGGTATTCAGCAAAAGATTTCCGCCTCGGCTGGTTACTTCGATGAGGGTACGCACAAGCCTTAATGGACTCTTGAGTTCTTTATCGTCTGGAGTCCATCCCCAATGTCTTCCGAGAGTCAGGCACATCTCCCATGGCCCTGTTGGCGCAACCGCTGGCATTGATTGTTCTGGAGTGTAGTAATCTCCAAAACCATGTAATCGTTCGTTTATGATCACATTTGGTTGCAAGCTTTTAATCAATTCACGCAATCCTGCGCAATCCCACTCTTCACATGATCTCTCCCAGCCTCCATCAAACCAAAGTAGATCTACAGCACCATAATTCGTGAGAAGTTCGGTGATTTGACCTCTAACGTATTCAAGATACCTGCCCCATTGCTCGGGTGTTGATCGACGGTGCTTATCAATCTGTAGGGGTGAACCCGCCATCTCTTCCCAATCTGCCTCTGGGAAATGTTCTTTCTTGTAGGGACGATCAGAATCTAGATATTTGGGGTAGTCGTCGTGATGCCAATCAGAGAGACTGTAATAAAAGCCGACGCGCATTCCTTGAGCGCGAACTGCGTCTGCATATTCCCTGACAATATCTCGCTCAAATTCTGAGTGTTGGATCCCAAAGTCAGAGTGTTTAGTGTGGAACATTGAGTAACCACCATGGTGTCGGGTTGTGAAGACGACGTACTGAGCCCCACTATCTTTGGCCATCTGCGCAAGTTCTGCAGCATTCCATTTCTCTGGATTAAATGTACTTGCTGAAGAGTGGTACTGCTCTGCTGTGACTTTATGTCGAGGTTCAGTCTCACCTGGAATGATTGACTTCCCAACAATGGGCCATCCGATTTCAATGCCTTGCGAGCTGGCATGATCCCAGTGAACAAACATTCCAAAGCCTGCTCCTGTAAACCACTCGCCACCCGAGATTGTACGAGAGCCCTGATTAGTTGCTTTCATGGGTAAGCCCTTCTGATAGGTTGAACTGCATTGACTTTCCGAACTTCATCAAACTAGTCCACATGGAATACCTCAGGAATTGATGCCCACCATTCACCATCGGCGCGATCAATTAATGGGCGCTGCAACGGCATACAGACATCCCACCACTCTTGGGTCTTGGGATCAGCTGCCATCTTCGCCATATCAGCATCAAAATCGTCTCCAACATACTCAAAGTAGGAGAATAGAAGTTCGCCATGACGATAGATCGAGTAGTTTTGGATGTTTACCTCTGCAATCTTTGCCAGAACTTCAGGCCATACCGCTGCATGTAGGCGCTCGTACTCCTCACGATTTTCGTAAGGCATTCCAATAACTGATGCATGCCGTTGCATAATTCTTCCTTTCGTTTGATAAATCCTTTATAAGTTGTAGAAAGCTTTTGCTGTCTTATGCGTAATCCAGTCCTGATCGTGTGCGCTATATCCACTTATAACTTCAACTTGGGCTTTCCAAATTTCAACATAAGTGTTTCCAAGAACGATGACCGGCCAATCTCCACCCATCATCACGCGATTAGCACCGTAAGTCTTTATCATGAAATCAACGTAAGGCTGCCAATCCGCAACACTCCAGTTCGCTAGGTCAGAGGCGGTATTCAACCCTGAGAGCTTTGCATAGACATTAGGGAATGCTGCAATTTCAGCCATCGACGATGCCCAAGGCTCCATCTCTCTTGCAGCAATTGGTGGCTTTGCAAAGTGGTCAACAACAATTTTCAGCTGTGGAAATTTCTTTGCTAAGGTGACGATGTTCTTTGTATGTTCTGGCTTAATCGAAACATAATCAAGGCTCAACTCTAATTCTTCAACATGCGCTAATGTCTCAAGGACTGCTGGGCGAGTAATCCATGCGTCATCAGATTCATACTTTGGGTTGGAGTAATCATGAGTCAGATTGCGCACGCCCTTGAAATACTTATTCTTCGTAAGATTCTCCAACGCTGCCCGTGATTCATGAGGGCGCTCAAAGGGAACCCAACCAACAACTCCTTGCACGAAATCAGAATGAGCTGCTATATCGAGCATGTAGAAAGTGTCATCGTAGGTGTCAGCAGCTTGTACTAAGACAGAGCCAGTAACACCGGATGCTGGAATTTCTGGTGCAAGTCGTTCAAGTGTGAAGTCATCATAAAGCGGGCCATAAGCCGGCTCTATCCAGCTATATGCACGTTCACTCATTACCCAGAGGTGTTGATGCGCATCGATGAGTTCGCGAGCCATGGTTACCTCCGCTCTACAAAAAATACGTGGTGGGAGTCGGGAACCATGAAAATACTATAGGATAATTACAGTACGCTTTCAAGGTCTTCCCAGGCCGCATTTTCAACTGTTTTGTTGAATTCCCTGATATTTGTGGAAACTTCTGCGGCGCTTCTACAGCCGACAAGAACTGATTTCACCGCAGGATGGCGCAGAGGATATTGCAATGCAGCGCTGGTGAGCGAGACTTGATGCCCATCAAGTACTTCGCGAATTCTTGCAGCTTTGGCCAATAGTTCATCACTGGCTGGCATGTAGTCAAAGGTTGCGCCCTTCACCGGATTGGCAAGAATTCCGGAGTTAAACACTCCGGCGACGATAACATCAACGTTTCGTGCAAGTGCTGTAGGCAGCAACTCCTTCATCGCCTTTTGATCTAGCAGGGAATACCTACCTGCGATAAGAACCATATCTATATCAGTCTCTTTCATGATTCGAACCGGTATCTCGCACTGGTTCATTCCAACACCTATGGCCTTGATAACTCCTTCAGATCGCATACGTTCGAGCTCTGGATAGGCCTGCAAAATTGCATCATCTGCATTCAGATCGGGATCGTGGATAAAAAGTATTTCAACGCTATCAACCCCAAGTCGCTCAAGCGAACTTTCTAGTGATTGACGTACACCACTCGCGGTGAAATCAAATTTTCTTTCAACAGTATTATCCGCATCCATAAAGAATTCATCAATATCAGTGGTAGATGGAATCAGCAGTCGGCCAACCTTTGTAGAAATGACAAAGGTAGAGCGATCTCGACCAGAGAGTGCCTTAGCGAGACGAACTTCGGATGCGCCTTTTCCATAATGTGGTGCAGTATCAATAAAGTTAATTCCATTATCAATTGCAGTGAGCACGGTATCTGTGCAATCTGCCTCACTGACTGTTGTGTAAAGTCCACCTAAGGCAGCTGTCCCTAGCGAGAGTCGTGAGACCTCAACACCGGTGCGAAGTCGGACCTTATCGTTGTGCTTCATTACGCACTCCCTGTCGTTGCTTGGTCGCTGACTGCTGCCCGTCCAGCCTCAAGACGAGCTACTGGCACTCTAAATGGTGAGCAGGAAACATAATCCAACCCAACATGATGGAAGAAATCAATGCTTCGCGGATCTCCGCCATGCTCACCGCAGACTCCGAGCTTCATATCTGGCTTTACGGTGCGCACCTCATCACATGCAATCTTGACTAGAAGTCCGACACCATCTTGATCGAGGGATTCAAAAGGGCTAAAGGGAAGAAGTTCAAGATCGAGATAACGTGGCAGAAATGAAGATTCCACATCGTCACGGCTAAAGGCCCAAGTGAGTTGGGTGAGATCATTGGTACCGAATGAAAAGAAGTCAGAGTGGTCAGCTAACTTTGCTGCAGTGATTGCAGCACGCGGCGTTTCAATCATGCTTCCAATACTGATCTCCATCTTCTCCCCCGCACCTTCGAGTACACGAGCAACTTCCTCTTCAAGCGAAGAACGGAAATAGAGCAACTCTCGTTGCGATGCAACAAGTGGAATCATGATTTCAGGACGTGGGTCATACCCTTGTGAGCGCACCAGAAGAGCTGCACGAGTAAGGGCACGGACCTGCATCGAGAATAAATCTGGAATAAGCACACCTAAGCGGACGCCACGAAGACCCATCATTGGATTTGATTCGTGCAATCGATTAACGGCACGATTGAGTGCAAGCTTTCGCTCATCAACTACTTGCCCGCGCTCTTGAGTGAGGGCTATATCGACCGCCAGACTTGCCTGATCCGTGAGGAACTCGTGCAAAGGTGGATCAAGTAACCGGATCGTGACAGGCAGCCCAGTCATCGCCCGCAAGATTCCAACAAAATCGCTAAATTGCAACTTCTCCATCTCTGCAAGAACTTCGGTACGTTCTTCATCAGTCGTTGCTAGGACAAGAGTCTCAACTAAAACTCGTCGATCACCCAAGAACATGTGCTCGGTACGGGTTAAGCCAATGCCCTGCGCACCCATGCGGCGAGCAATTTCAGCATCCTCCGGAGTATCGGCATTAGCACGCACTGACATCCGACGAACGCTATCTGCGTGAGTAATGATGCGATGGATACTTCGAATAAGTGCTGAGGAAGTTGCAGCACCTGGATCAACGATTCCTTGTACATATTCAGTAACAACACTTGGTACAACGGCTACTTCACCTAGAAACACTGCACCCGTAGTGCCATCGATGGAGATCAAATCTCCTTCTTTTACTGTTACATCACCACAGATAAAGAACTTTTCTTCAATATGAACTTCAATGCTTTCGGTGCCGCAGACTGCAGGTCGTCCCATGCCTCGAGCAACCACGGCTGCGTGTGATGTCTTTCCACCGCGCGCCGTCAAAATACCTTGCGCTGCAACCATTCCCACTAAGTCATCAGGGTTTGTCTCTCTGCGTACAAGAATTACCTTCTTGCCGGCAAGTGCTTGGTCTGCAGCATCGCGAGGATCAAAGACCACAGATCCCACTGCGGCACCAGGTGAAGCGGCAATACCGCGAGTGAGTTCTTTAGGTGCTGACGCTTTGTCGAATTGCGGGAACATCAACTGGACGAGCTGATCGCCACTGACTCGAGTGAGAGCTTGATCCATTGTGATAGATCCTTCATCAACAAGTTGTGTTGCAATCTTGAATGCAGCTTCTGCTGTTCGCTTACCTACACGAGTCTGAAGGATCCAGAGTTTGCCTTGTTCAACCGTAAATTCGATATCACACATGTCGCGGTAATGATCTTCTAGAAGAGTCATGATGCGATTGAGTTCGGCATATGCCTTCGGGTTTACTTCATCGAGATGCGTGAGTGGGAATGCATTTCGAATTCCCGCCACAACATCTTCGCCTTGAGCGCGAGGCAAATAATCACCATAGGCACCCTGTGCCCCGGTGCCTGGGTCACGAGTGAAACAGACACCTGTCCCTGAAGTATCACCAATATTTCCAAAGACCATCGCTTGCACATTGACGGCAGTTCCAAGGTCGGCACTTATACGTTCGCGACGACGATAGAGCTGCGCGCGTTCAGAATTCCATGAATGAAAGACAGCTTCGATGGCGCGCATTAACTGCGAACGGGCATCAAATGGAAATGCCTGGCCCGTATGTTTTTCAACAACTGCAACAAAGGCATCGCCTGCTTTGCGAAGAGTTGGACCATCAAGATCGGCGATAGTTGTGGCGCTAGCTGCTGCAATGAGTGGTGCTGCCACTTTTGCAAATGCCTCTGATGGAATATCACAGACAGTTTTCCCGAACATTTCGATGAATCTACGATATGAATCCCAGGCAAATCGTGAGTCTCCAGTAATCGACTCAAGAGTTGCTGCTACTTCCGGTGACATGCCTACGTTGAGAACCGTCTCCATCATGCCCGGCATAGAATATTTTGCACCAGAACGAACTGAGACTAAAAGTGGATTCTTTGCATCACCGAATGATTTACCAATCTTTTTCTCAAGATCGATGATTGCACTATCAATCTGGATCAGGAGATCTTCGCTCAATCCACCCGAGCGTAGATAATCTTGACAAGCGTTGGTAGTGATTGTGAATCCATCTGGGACAGGGATACCCAAGGTAGCCATCTCGGCAAGGTTGGCTCCTTTGCCGCCCAAGAGGTCAGACATTGTGCGACTGCCCGAACTGAATGGATAGACTTTCTGTTGCATGGGTGGATTCCTATACTTTCGTTGATCTAGGGCTAATCCCCGTGGGGCAGGGTTTTTCAGTCGATGTATGCGCACTTATGGGAAGGCAGAAATTGCCCATTGCCGAGATCCTAGAGTAGGAATACTATTTCGTATAGTATTTGCAAGAGCCTTTTGAAGCCCTTGGCGCAAGGCCTTCTTGTTACTAAATTGTTATCGAAAGAGAAGGTAGTCGAAAGCGAGGAGTAGTTTCATGGGCGTCGGCTATGAATCAAACTGGACAGAATTTGGCGTCCTTAGAGGCCTAGAAAAAACTGTGAAGTAATGACAAAAATTGTTGGTATCGAATCATTTGATGTTCGCTTTCCAACATCAAAGATGCTCGACGGTTCTGACGCCATGAACCAAGACCCAGATTACTCCGCGGCGTATTTACGCATCACTACCGATCAGGCCGGACTCCATGGTGACTCTTTAGTCTTTACGATTGGTCGAGGCAATGATGTTCAGATCGCTGCTATCGACATGCTCACACCGAAAATTCAGGGCCTCTCCGTTGATGATGCATTTGCACGGATTGGTCAGATTGCACGTGAGCTCAGTGGTGATAGCCAGATTCGTTGGTTGGGTCCCGACTACGGTGTTTTCCACATGGCTGCAGGTGCAGTCCTTAATGCATTGTGGGATCTCTTTGCTAAAGCGCAAGGTGTTCCGTTATGGAAATTGTTATCGGACATGTCCCCCGAACAGATTGTCGATGCCATCGATTTTAGATACATAACTGATGCACTCACTCGCGAAGAAGCTCTCGACATTCTCTATCGTATGCATTCTGACAAATCAGCCAATGAAGAGATTCTCCGCAGCAAGGGAGTGCCTGCATACACAACCTCGCCCGGTTGGCTTGGGTATAGCGATGAAAAGATGCTCGAGCTAACTAAGAAAGCTATGGATGATGGCTTCGGGCTCATCAAGTATAAGTGCGGAAAATCAGTCACTGATGATCAACGCAGACTTGGCAAAGTTCGCGAACTCGTTGGTCCCAACTTTAAGGTTGCAATAGATGCTAATCAGGTGTGGGATGTCGATGTTGCAATTACCTGGATAAATGCCCTGAAGGACTATCAATTGCACTGGGTTGAAGAACCAACAAGTCCCAACGATGTCTTAGGCCATGCCAAGATTGCTACTGCAGTTGCTCCAACACCTATCGCGACGGGAGAAATGGCGAGCTCGCGAATCATTTTTAAGCAATTGCTGCAATCAAAAGGTTTCTCTGTAATGCAGATAGATGCCACACGGGTTGCCGGAGTCAACGAAAATCTTGCGAATATACTTATGGCTGCCAAGTTCCGCGTTCCAGTATGTCCGCATGCAGGGGGTGTAGGGCTCTGTGAGATGGTCCAACATTTAGCGATGTGGGATGCTGTGGCTGTCTCGGGACATCACAGTTCTCGCGTAGTTGAATTCGTAGACCATCTCCACCAGCACTTCCTCGAGCCAGTTTCAGTAAAGGGTGGCAATTACTCAGCGCCACAACTTCCTGGGGCTGGTGCAGAAATGCATCAGGCAAGTATCGATGAGTACTCTTTTCCGAGTGGCTCTTACTGGAAGAACGAGGCAAATCATGAGTGATGAATTCAAGGGATTAGTAGCGGTAGTCACTGGCGCGGGATCAGGGATCGGGTTAGCGGTCGCCCAACACTTCCATGACAGTGGCGCGAAGGTCTATGGCCTTGATCTTCATGAGGGATCAATGAGCCCGTATGCAGATTTCATTACCTGCGACATCGGAGATTCAACAAGTGTGATTTCAGCATTTGCCGAGCTCGCAAAGCAGACACAGGTCATCGACATCCTCGCAAATAATGCTGGAGTGGGTGCAATAGGAAGAGTTGAAGATGCAGATGAAGAAGAGTGGCTCAAAGTTCTCAACATCAACGTCGTTGGTACATCTCGTATAAGCGCAGCTGCAATGCCGTTGCTTCGCAAGAGTAAATCCCCCGCAATTGTTAATACATGTTCAATCGCAGCTACTGCAGGTCTTCCAGGGCGTGCGATTTACAGCGCGAGCAAGGGAGCCATCATGTCTCTGACTTTGGCTATGGCCGCCGATCACGTCGCTGAAGGTATCCGCATAAATTGTGTCAATCCTGGAACTACCGATACCCCCTGGGTGGAACGCTTGCTCTTGCAAGCCAAAGATCCTGAGAAAGAGCGTGCCGCCCTCGAAGCTCGCCAACCTATGGGCCGCCTTGTGAGCGCTCAAGAGGTGGCAAGAGCTATTGCTTATCTCGCAAGTCCCCGACAGGCTTCAACTACTGGCACAATTCTCGCAGTAGATGGCGGCATGCAAGGGCTTCGACTTCCGAAGTAACTCAATGCACCGCCTGTAGTCGAGAGGTTGATCTGACGATGGCGACAAAGAAGACCGCTGCCCGTGCAACTAAGCGCACACCTCGACGATCTGTGCTGTCAGATGAAATTTACGACATGATCAAAGCGATGATCTTCGATCATGAAATTGCGCCAGGTTCTCGTGTAAATATTGATTCTCTTTCAGCACAACTTGAAGTCTCACAGACACCGGTACGCGAAGCTTTGGCCCGGCTCGAGTCAGATGGCCTCATCGCAAAAGAGCCTCTCAAGGGATACAAGGCAACCGAGCTTCTCTCAATAAAAGAACTTAATGATCTCTTCCAATTTAGATTACTTATTGAGCCATGGGCTGCAGAGCAAGCAGCAAAATTAATCGACAACACTGGTAAGACTGCGCTGAAGGCTGAGATGCAGAGCGCCAAGACTGCCCTAAAATTTGCTGCAGACAATCAATTCCAAGCGCTTACAGAACACGATTCACGTTTTCATACTTTAATTGCGAGTATCTCTGGAAACAATACTGTTGCGGAATTCTATGAGCGCACTCATTGCCATCTTCATTTATTCCGCCTCTACATGGCAAATAAGCTCCATCGCATCGATGGTGAATCTCGCGCTAAATTTGTGCAAGATTTGTTTGAGCAGTACTACCAAAGTGATTCTGGCCAGCTGGCAATCAAGGAACATGATGCGATTGCAAAAGCGATTCTTGATCAAAACCCCAAGGCTGCAAAGAGTGCGATGCATGCTCACATTGAGGCATCCTTGAAGCGATTTTCCCCTTCTGCGGCTACTGTTCGCAAGTAACGAGTCAAAAGTGCTTGCCTTTATCTATCTCGTGATCTAGATTATCCTATAGGATTTTAAAGATAAGGGTGAGCGATGCTTTCAAAAATTAAGAGTATTGAGATTCGTGCCTGCCGCGGTGGCGATGAACTTGAAACACTCGATACTGTTGCTGCAGTCAAGCTGCCCGGCGGTTCGCGCCCCGACTTTACAGTCGTGACCATCACTACCGAAGATGGTTTGCAAGGAACTTCATTTGGTTTTGGTGCTCAGGATGCAAAAGTTGCAGCTGCCACCATGTCGCAAGTAAAACCATTCTTCATCGGCCGTAGCGCACATGATTCTGCAAAGAATATGAAGGATTTCGAAATCTTTGACCGACGCTGGAACCATGTGCCGATTTATTCATATGCTCCCTTCGACAATGCATGCTGGGACATCGTCGGGAAAATGGCTCATCTTCCTGTCTATAAAATTCTTGGAGCAGCGCGCGAAAAAGTTCCGCTATACGTCTCTTCGATGTTTTTGGACGGCCCAGAGGATTACGCAAGGCAAGCACTTGAAGTAAAGGCCAAAGGCTACAAGGGTTACAAGTTGCATCCACCTGGGGGTCTTGATCTTGATATTGCTTGCTATCGCGCAGTGCGCGAAGCGGTCGGAGATGAATTTACTCTAATGGCAGATCCAGTGATTATGACTTCGTATGAAGACGCCCTCAAGGCTGGTCGCGAGCTTGAGCGACTTGGCTACAAATGGTTAGAAGAGCCACTTCTTGATGTCAATCTCAATGGGTTAAAGAAACTTCGCGAAAAGCTTGATATTCCAATCTGCGGCACAGAAGTGATTGCCGGCAATCAATACAGTGTCGCTCACTGCATTAAGGAAGGTATCGTCGATATCGTCCGCACTGATGTTTCGTGGCGCGCAGGCATCACCGCTGTCATGAAGACAGCTCATCTTGCTGAGGCTCATGGAGTGCAGTGCGAGCTTCACACCACGATCTACCACGGTCTCGAGCAGGTGCAATTACATCCATCACTTGCGATCAGCAACTGTGAATTCTTTGAAACGCTCTACCCATTTGATGATTTTCAATTTGGAACAAAGACTCAGCTCAATATTGTCGATGGTTATGTAATGGCACCAGTCGGTGAAGGTCTATGTATTGAATATGACTGGGACTTTATCGATAAGCACACAGTGGCCGTTCTTTAGTTCTTACTTCGCAACAATGTGAAGTAGAGGTTGGCCGGATGCATATCTGGCCAATTGCTCTTCTACCAACTTTCGCCCACGTGGAATAAACGCTTGGCTATCTCCCCCAACATGAGGAGTAATAATCACATTCTTGGCACTCCATAACGGGTGACCTGCCGGAAGCGGTTCTGGATCAGTGACATCAAGGCCGGCTGTGATTCGGCCCGAGTTCAGTTCAGCAATGAGTGCATCGGTATCTACAACAGGACCACGTGCGACATTGATAAGAGCTGCGCCATCTTTCATTGCAGCAAGTCGCTGGGCATTCATGAGGTGTCGAGATTGATCATTGAGCGGAACTATCAAAATAATGACATCAAAGGTAGGGAGCAAGCGATCAAAGAGATCAAAAGTGAGTGCTCCATCTTTGCCTGATCGCGAGAAGGCGGTAACCGTGACTTCAAAATTGGCAAGCATCTTGCCAATCATCTTTCCAATATTTCCGTATCCAACAATTGCCACATTCGAATCGGTAAGAGAAGCCATGCGCTCGTGTCCCCAGCGCTGTTCCGCTTGATCTGCTGCAAAGGCCGCAAATCCACGACGAGAAGCAATGGCTAAGGCAATCGCAAGCTCAGCAGTGGATGCGTCATGCACTCCTGCTGCATTACAGAGAGTCACGCCATCTGGACGAACTTTCAGAACATCATCAACGCCAGCATTAGGTGATTGGATAACTTTTAAACTCTTCATCTCTGGAATCATTGCAATTGCCGCGGGTCCACCCATGTAACGTGGGACATAAAACTCGATCTTGTCGAGATCTCCATCGGCAGGAGCGATTCCATCCGTGGGCAAATGCGTTACCCCTGCAGGGAGTGTGAGATCCGGCCACTGTGTCCACACAACTGTCATTGGTTGTATCCAGAAATGATCATCTCAGCATCGTATACGTTCAACAGCCCGCATTCAATTGTTCTAGCGTGAGGCAAGAACGGTGCTTAGCCTTTTGGCGGCTTGTAAGAAGTGTTCTTTACTCCTGGCTTTGGAGTAGGCGTTGGCTTAACTGACTTTGCATTCACAGTCGACTTAGACGAGATTCCCTTTATCGTCTGCTTAATCTCGGTTGCTGTTGGGAACTTTTCATCATTTCCTTTATCAATGGCAGAGATGCGGCATTGACCATTGGTTATTCCGACAACTGTGATTGCATATTTACCAGTTGTTCGATTAAAGGTCGCCGCAACTCTACAAACAGCAGGGGTTTGTGAGATTACCTTTAGGCCTATTGCAAGATCTGGATCCTTAATTGCTGAAGAGTTTGCTTGCTCAGAAAGTCCGAGCGTGAATTTGAAAGGTCCTGTGCCAGTAAATGTTGGCACCTTTGATACTGCAACCTTAGTGAGCAACTTTTCTACAACTGGCTCAATGATCGGCTGAATTGGTTTGGTTTCAAGCTTTTGCGTCGTTAATTCTGCCGGAGCTGTCTGAGTTTCAAGGATAGTCACGACAGGAAGAGTTACTTTGACTGTAATGGTTTCAACTATTGGAGCTGGTGCAGTCACAGGAGCTGGTGCAGTAGCTGGAGCTGGTGCAGTAGCTGGAGCTGGAGCTGGAATAAATACTGGCGCTGGCGCAGCAGGTGCAGCTGGTGGTACTGGAGTGAAAACAATCGAAGGTGCTGGCGCAGCAGGTGGCGCGATCACAATTGGCGCAGCAGGTGGCGCGATCACAATTGGCGCAGCAGGTGGAGTTGGTGTTGGAGTTGGTTCCGGTGTTGGAGTTGGTGTTGGAGTTGGTTCCGGTGTTGGTGTTGGTGTTGGAGTTGGTGCGTCTGGAATTCTTGCTTCAGGATCCGGAGTTGGTGTTGGTTCCGGTGTTGGCGTTGGCGTTGGCGTTGGAGTTGGAGTAGGCGTTGGCGTTGGAGTTGGAGTAGGCGTTGGAGTTGGAGTAGGCGTTGGAGTAGGCGTTGGAGTAGGCGTTGGAGTAGGTGTTGGTGTTGGTGTTGGTGTTGGTGTTGGTGTTGGTGTTGGTGTTGGTGTTGGAGTAGGCGTTGGCGTTGGTGT
>JBILSO010000099.1:0-3598 GCA_044372065.1 Candidatus Planktophila sp.
ATGAGCGCAATCGGCGTTGGGCCCGGTCGAGATCAGACAATAGTCGTAAAGGATTTCATCTAAACCATGAAAATCCTCCTAGTCGGAAGCGGTGGTCGCGAACACGCACTCGCACTAGGACTCAAGGCAGATAAAAAATGTAGTGAGCTACACGTGGCACCTGGAAACCCAGGTATCGCAGAGATCGCAACTTCACATCCACTTGTAATCACTGATAACCAAGCAATTCTTAGCCTGGCACAATCACTTGGCGTAGATCTTGTAGTTATTGGTCCAGAGGTTCCACTTGTTAATGGCGCTGCAGATGTATTGCGTGCAGCAGGAATTGCCACCTTTGGTCCATCAAAAGCTGCTGCAGCACTTGAAGGATCAAAAGATTTTGCAAAAGGTGTGATGCGAGATGCCGGTGTACCCACTGCAAAGAGTTTTACGTGCACAACACAAACTGAGATTGAATCAGCGCTCGATTCATTTGGTGCTCCATACGTTGTAAAAGATGATGGCTTAGCTGCGGGTAAAGGTGTTGTTGTCACTAACGATCGCGCCGAAGCACTCGCCCATGCACTCTCATGTGAACGAGTTGTTATTGAAGAGTTCCTAGATGGTCCTGAGATTTCACTCTTTGGAATTTGTGATGGCCGAAATGTTCTTGCAATGGAGCCCGCGCAAGATTTCAAGCGAGCACTCGATAACAACCAAGGACCAAACACTGGTGGAATGGGTGCATACTCACCGCTGCCATGGGCACCTGACGATATTGTCGAAGAGACATATGAGAAAGTATTGGCACCAGTTGTTGCAGAGATGGCAGCCCGCGGAACTCCATTTATTGGACTTCTCTATGCAGGTCTTGCACTCACAAAAAGTGGACTGAAAGTTATTGAATTTAACGCACGCTTTGGAGATCCTGAAACTCAAGTTTTGATTCCGCGATTGGTGACACCGCTTGCAGATTTACTTTACAAGGCTGCAACTGGCGACCTCGATGACACGGTTCTTCACTGGAGAGATCAATCAGCGGTCACAGTGGTCCTTGCATCAGAGGGATATCCGCAATCTCCAGTTATTGAGCGCCCGATTACCTCGCCCGCACCTGTCGATTCAACAATTGTGTTCCACGCTGGCACCGCTGAACGAGATGGATCGCTCATCTCAAATGGTGGCCGCGTGATGACGGTGACTGGAATCGGCAACGATCTCGAATCAGCCCGCCACCGCGCCTACTCACAGATTTCTACCATCGACCTTGAGGGCTCTTTTTACCGGAGTGATATCGCCCTGGTTGCGTCGCTAGCCCAGGTAGAGAATTAAGTAAGGGAGAATGCACCAGTGAGCGCATTAGCTAACCGTTATGCATCTGCGCAGATGCGCGCCATCTTTGCCCCTGAAGAGAAAATTATCGCTGAGCGAAAGTTATGGATCGCAGTCGCTCGCGCGCAATCAGCACTTGGACATGCAATTTCGGATTCAGTCATCGCCGATTACGAGAAGGTAATTACCAAAGTTGATCTTGTATCCATTGATGCTCGCGAGAAAATCACACGCCATGATGTAAAGGCGCGCATTGAAGAATTTAACGCACTAGCTGGCCACGAGGCTATCCACGCGGGAATGACAAGCCGTGATCTCACCGAAAATATTGAAGCGCTCCAGATCAAAAATGGCCTTAATCTCATCGGCGACAAAGTTATTGCAACACTGGCAGTACTTGCTGCAAAGGCTTTGCTCTACGCTGATCAGCCGATTGCAGGACGTTCACACAACGTTCCGGCACAGATCACAACACTTGGAAAGCGATTTGCAAGTGCAGCCGAAGAACTCCTCTTTGCCTACGAGCGTTTAGTTGCGTTGCAAGAGCGCTATCCAATGCGCGGAATTAAAGGACCGGTTGGAACTGCCCAAGATTCAATCGATCTCTTAGGTTCATCTGATGCGCATCACTCACTCGAGCAGAAAGTTGCTGCCGAACTTGGATTCTCTCGCGTTCTTGATTCAACCGGGCAGATCTATCCACGATCATTTGATTACGATGTCCTGACGACACTCGTTCAATTAGCAGCTGCACCATCTTCACTTGCAACATCAATACGTCTGATGGCAGGTGCCGAGCTCGTCACTGAAGGCTTTAAGCAGGGCCAAGTGGGATCTTCTGCAATGCCTCACAAGATGAATACACGATCATGTGAACGAATTAACGGCCTGGCAGTAATCCTGCGTGGATATTCATCGATGGTCTCTGAACTTGCAGGTGATCAATGGAATGAAGGCGATGTCTCTTGCAGCGTTGTTCGCCGCGTAGCAATTGCCGATGCCTTCTATGCCATGGATGGCTTACTTGAAACAACGCTCACAGTTCTTAACGAATTCGGAGCTTTTCCTGCAGTAATTGCAGCAGAGCTCGAGCGTTACCTGCCATTTCTTGCAACGACAAAGATTTTGATGGCAGCAGTTAAAGCTGGCGTTGGCCGCGAAGTCGCACACGAAGTAATCAAAGAGCACGCAGTTAAAGCAGCCCTTGCAATGCGTGAAGGCCAAGCAAATACGATGTTAGATGCGTTGGCAGCAGATGCGCGAATTCCACTTGATAGAAACGCACTCGATCAATTGATCAGCGCACCACTTGAATTTACTGGCGATGCTCGCCAGCACATTGCTCGAGTTGTCAGTCGCATTGAAGCGATTACATCCGCGCATCCTGCCGCAGCGCAGTACAAACCCGGCTCTATCCGGTGAGCGGCTTCGGCCTTGCCGGTCCACCACCGGCAGCACAGGTTCCCGGGTGGGATCACCTGCGCACCGGAAAAGTTCGTGATCTCTACACAAATGAATCTGGCGAGATACTTCTTGTAGCATCCGATCGCATCAGCGCATTTGATTGGGTACTTCCGACAACAATTCCAGATAAAGGTGCAATTCTCACTCAGCTCTCACTCTTCTGGTTTGAATTATTAGAAGACATTATTGGCAATCACATTATTAGTGATGATGTTCCTGATGTTGTCAGCGATCGCGCTGTCATCGTAAAGCCACTCACAATGTTTGAGATCGAATGTGTAGCGCGTGGGTATCTCACAGGTAGTGGGCTTAAGGAATATCAGATAGATAAAAAGGTTTGCGGTATTGAACTCCCTGATGGCCTTGTTGATGGATCAGAACTTCCAACTCCGATCTTTACCCCTGCAACAAAAGCTGCCATCGGCGATCACGATATTAATATTGATTTTGATTCTGCTGCCGCGATCGTTGGGTTAGATCACGCGCAAGCGCTACGCGACTACACGCTCAAGCTGTATGCAACCGCTGCAGAGTTTGCTTCTTCGCGCGGAATCATCCTGGCTGATACAAAATTCGAATTCGGCATAGATAACAGTGGCGAAATCACTCTCGGTGATGAAGCTCTGACCCCTGATTCTTCTCGCTTCTGGGATGCAGCCAACCCTGGGGCCTCCTTTGATAAGCAATTTGTCCGCGATTACCTCACATCATTTGGCTGGGATAAGAAGAGCCCGCCACCAGAATTGCCCGCAGAGATCATCGAGAAAACTGCGCAGCGATACCACCAGGCGTATTACACAATCACCGGCAGCAAGTTCTAAGC
>JBILSO010000100.1:0-3591 GCA_044372065.1 Candidatus Planktophila sp.
AGAAAGCTAAGACTCGTAAGGGTCGCGGTGAGGCATCAAAGGGTAAGACCGCAGGTCGCGGTGGCAAGGGAACACGTGCTCGTAACACAGTGCGTCCAGGTTTCGAAGGTGGTCAGCTACCTCTCGTCATGCGTTTGCCAAAGCTTCGTGGTTTTAAGAACCCAGCACGTGTTGAGTATCAGGTAGTTAACGTCTCAACAATTAACGCTCTCTATCCAAAGGGTGGCGATGTAACAGTTGCATCCCTTATTGCTGCCGGAGCGGTGCGCGATAGCCTTCCTGTAAAGGTTCTTGGCAACGGAGATATCTCTGTCAAGGTAACCGTTACAGCACACGCTTTCTCATCATCAGCGATTGACAAGATCACCGCTGCTGGTGGATCGACTGCAACACTGTAAGAAGTAATTCCGAAATTAAGACGCTTGATTCGATAGAGGGAGAAGATTGATGCTTTCCGCATTTGGTATGGCTTTTAAGACTCCAGAGTTGCGCAAGAAGATCTTCTTCACTCTTTCGATCATGGCGCTCTTTCGCTTCGGATCAGTTGTTCCTACACCAGGTGTTTCATACACCAATGTTCAGCAGTGTCTTGCCGGCGCAGATCAGGGTGGCCTCTTTGGTTTGATTAACCTCTTCAGCGGTGGAGCGCTTATTCAGCTCTCTGTCTTTGCACTTGGAATCATGCCTTACATCACCGCATCAATCATTGTTCAGCTTTTGACAGTTGTTATTCCTCGTTTTGAAACTCTTAAGAAAGAGGGACAATCAGGAACTGCAAAGCTCACTCAATACACGCGTTACCTCACCATTGGTCTTGCGGTGCTTCAGTCAACAGGTCTTATTGCAGTTGCTCGCACACCAGGTCGTCTGATCGCAGGCTGCGATCTTCCAATCATTCCTGACGCTTCATGGCAGCGCATCATCACCATGATCGTGGTTATGACTGCAGGAACGTCTGTAATCATGTGGCTTGGTGAATTGATCACAGATCGTGGTGTTGGAAACGGTATGTCTATCTTGATCTTCACATCGATCGCAGCGAGCTTCCCAACTCAGCTCTGGAGCATCAGACTTCAGAAGGGTCTTGCAACATTTATCTTCGTACTTATGATCGGCGTACTTGTTGTCGCAGCGGTTGTCTTTGTTGAGCAAGCGCAACGTCGTATTCCAGTGCAATATGCAAAGCGCATGGTTGGTCGCCAGGCTTACGGTGGAACATCTACCTATATTCCTATCAAGGTAAACCAGGCTGGCGTTATCCCAGTGATCTTTGCATCATCACTTCTCTATATTCCATCTTTGATCGTTAACTTCACTAATAGCACCTCAGCTTGGGCTGTCTGGATTTCACGAAATCTTGTAAACGGAGATAACGTCTACTACATCACTGCCTATGCAGGCATGATCATCTTCTTTACATACTTCTATGTTGCAATCACATTCAATCCTGATGAGGTTGCAGATAATATGAAGAAGTACGGTGGATTTATTCCTGGCATCCGAGCAGGTCGTCCAACTTCTGAATATTTGCAGTACGTACTCTCACGCATTACCGCTCCAGGTTCGCTCTATCTTGCCCTTGTTGCGATCATTCCGATCATCGCACTTGTGCTCTTTGGGGCATCACAGAACTTCCCATTCGGCGGAACTGCGATTCTGATCGTTGTCGGTGTTGGTCTTGATACTGCGAAGCAGATTGAGAGCCAGTTGCAGCAGCGTTCATATGAGGGATTCCTGCGCTAATGAGATTAGTCCTGGTTGGTCCACCAGGTGCTGGCAAGGGAACACAGGCAGCTTTTCTCTCGGCACACTACTCAATTCCACATATCTCGACTGGCGATATTTTCCGCGCAAATATGAAGGCAGGAACTCCATTGGGTCTTGAAGCGAAAGCTTTTGTAGATCGTGGCGAGCTTGTCAGCGATGAAATCACCAATGCAATGGTTCGTTCTCGTCTTGAAGAGAGTGACGCACAGAATGGTTTTTTGCTCGATGGATGGCCTCGCAATGTTTCACAAGCAGAAGTTCTTCGCGCGATCATGGCGGAGAAGAAGACTCCACTGAATGCAGTTCTAGAATTTTCAATTCCATCTGAAGAAATTATTGCTCGCCTTTCATCCCGCATGACATGCCGCCAATGTGGAAAGCCGGCAGAGGCAGGCTCTGTGACCTGTCCAACTGATGGGGGAGAGCTCTACCAGCGAGAAGACGATAAGGCTGAAGTTATTGCGAGACGATTAGCTGTATATGAAGAGCAGACAGCGCCGATCATTCATTTCTATCGCACCGAAGGTTTACTGATCACAGTAAGTGCTGTCGGCGAAGTCTCCGAGATCACTCATCGCGCAGTCGATGCCCTCAGTCGCGTTCAATAGATTTAGAAAGGAACGACTATGGCGATACAGATTAAAACCCTTGATCAACTCAAGACGATGCGTCGTGCCGGTTTGCTCGTTGGGCAGACGCTAGAGCTTCTACGCCAATCAATTAAAGTGGGAATGCGCACGGATGCACTCGATGCAATTGCGGCGGCGAACATTAAACGTGGTGGCGGCACATCTAACTTTCTTGGATACCACGGCTACCCAGCAACAATTTGTATCTCAATCAACGATGAAATTGTGCACGGCATTCCAGGAGATCGAGTCATTCAAGATGGCGATGTTGTCTCGATCGATTGCGGTGCAATCATTGATGGTTGGCATGGCGATGCAGCTTTTTCTTACGGAGTAGGAACAGTTGATCCAGCAGATCAGAAGATGATGGATGTCTGCGAAGAATCATTGTGGCGCGGATTTGCTGCAGCAAAAGTCGGTGGGCGTTTAACTGATATCAGTCACGCAATTGGAAGTTATATTGATTCACAGGGTAAATATGGAATTTTGGCAGAGTACGGCGGACACGGCATAGGTACTGAAATGCACCAAGAGCCGCATGTACTTAACTTTGGAAAGCCAGGTAACGGACCAGAACTTATTCCCGGTTTAGCGCTAGCGATCGAGCCAATGATTACGCGAGGCACGGCTAAAACTCACGTACTCAAGGATGATTGGACTGTCGTCTCTAATGATCACTCACGTGGTGCTCACTTTGAGAATTCCTTTGTCTTACTTCCAGATGGCAAGCCTTTTGTACTCACCGCACTCGACGGTGGCCGCGCTAAGTTAGCCACACTTGGCGTAGAGGTTTCAGACTTACTGGATTAAGAGCCACCCTCTAGGATGAGCCCGTGAGCACGCGCGATCAGATCGAATTTACACTCTGGCTCCAAGAGAACCAGAAGTCTTTTCTGCGCGCTGCCAAGATGATCTGCTTCGATACTCAAAATGCCGAAGATGTCCTCCAAGAAGCTCTAGCAGATGTCTTTAAGCGCTGGAGCAAAATCCGCGAACATGAAAATCCTGAGGCTTACTTAATGCGCGTGATGGTCTCGCGCCATACAGATATGCGGCGTAAGTGGTTGCGTAAGCAACAAGAGAAAGAAACCACCTGGGATTTGGCAGATGATATTCGCCAACTCGTTGATGAGAGCGAGGATGTCACTCAGCGCCTTCTAGTACAAGCTGCACTCAAATCTCTCTCAGCAGCACA
>JBILSO010000033.1:0-11492 GCA_044372065.1 Candidatus Planktophila sp.
ACCAACAGACTTCCATTGACTCTGATCGGGCTCCTGCAATACATCACGCCGACAATTCAGTTTTGTATTGGTGTCTGGTACTTCCACGAAGATATGCCCACCGCAAGATGGGTAGGTTTTCTGATTATCTGGGTTGCCCTGATGAGCCTTGCGATAGATCTGGTTAAATCAAGCAGATCGGTCGATCACAGCATCGCATAGCGAGAAGAGTGCAGCTGTTGCATCGTTAACGGGTAATGGGCCAAGGAGCGTTCGTGCTTCTTTTGCAATTCCTAAAAGTTGCTCGCGAGATTGTTCAAGGGCTGGATGCTTGCGTAGCTCTTTGAGCACCTGATTTACAGTCATATCATCAGTAATTGGAGCTGAAAGCAAGTGCTTGAGTTCTCTATCTTCTGCTCGCGTTGATTTCATGACATTGAGCGTCACAAGAGTCGGTACACCTTCCTTGAGGTCGGTGCCTGGAGTTTTTCCAGACTCTTTCGAATCACTTGCGATATCAATGACATCATCAGCCAACTGGAATGTCACTCCGATTTTTTCTCCGAAGATTGCTAGTGCGTCTATATGTTCGCGTGGAGCACCTGCAAGCATCGCACCAAACTGTGCACTCGCTGCAATCAGAGAGCCGGTCTTGTCGCCAACAACCTTGAGATAATGTGCAAGCGGATCCTCGCCCTCTGCGGGTCCTTGAGTCTCCATGATCTGTCCAATAACAAGACGCTCAAACGTTTGTGCTTGTAGATGCACCGCTGCCGGGCCAAGGTCTGCCAACATATCTGAGGTGCGTGCGAAGAGATAATCTCCAGTGAGAATCGCAACGGTATTCCCCCAGCGATTATTTGCGCTGACGACACCGCGACGAAGCGGAGCTTCATCCATAACGTCGTCGTGATAAAGAGTGGCAACGTGAGTGAGTTCGCAGACAACAGCAGCCTCGATAATTCCGTTTGCTGCAGGATTTCCAAAGTGTGACGTAATCAAGGTCAACAATGGGCGTAAGCGCTTTCCGCCTGCTTCAACAAGATGGCGCGAAGTCTCAACAACTAATGGGTAATTACCGACAATCTGCTTGCGCAAGAGCACTTCAACCTGAGCCATACGTGAGACAAGATCTGCCTCGAGTTCCGGTGAGAGATCTGGAATACCAAATGAAGGCATCAGCGTAGGAAGGAAGCAGTCTCGGCGATGTAATCAAGAAGCGGAGCTGGAAATACTCCAAGGATCACTGTGATTGCAAGCGAGGCGATGATTGTGATTCGTGTATAGATAGATGGAATTACAATACTTGTTCCATCATCTACTGAATCTCTGAAGAACATTAGAACAATCACGCGGATGTAGAAGAATGCTGCGATTGCTGATGAAAGAACACCAGTAATAAGAATCGCTGTATTTCCGCTTTCGTAGGCTGCTGAGAAGATCGAGAACTTTCCAACAAACCCGCTAGTGAGTGGAATTCCGGCAAAAGCTAGAAGTAAGAATGCAAAGGCTGAAGCTATCCATGGAGAACGTTTGCCAAGGCCTGCCCATCGATTGAGGTCTGTGACTTCACCCGAAGAATCAGAAACGAGAGAGACGATTGCAAATGCTCCAACTGTGGCAACACCGTAAGCAAAGAGATAGAAGATTGAGGCGTCAAGACCAGCTTTGTTCAGCGCAATTACACCTGAGAGCAAGAAGCCTGCATGTGCAATTGATGAGTACGCAAGCATTCGCTTTACATCACGCTGTGAAATTGCAACGAGTGAACCAAAGACCATTGTGATGAGTGCAACCGTTGTAAGTAAAGGACGCCACTGCCAGACATCTCCCGCAAAAGCTACGTAGAAAATGCGCAACATTGCACCAAAGGCAGCAACCTTTGTTGCAGCTGCCATAAATGCGGTCACGGCCGTTGGTGAACCTTGGTAAACGTCGGGAGTCCATGAGTGGAATGGGACTGCGCCTACTTTAAAGAGCAGGCCTACGCTGATAAATGAGATTCCTATAAGCAGGAAGACATCATTTGCCGTTCCGCCCGTGACTGCAGAAGCAATACCTGCAAAGGAAATTGAGTTTGAATATCCGTATAGGTAGGCGGCTCCGAATAAGAAGAATGCTGAAGCAAATGCGCCGAGTAAGAAGTACTTCAGCGCTGCCTCTTGTGAAGCCAGGCGGCGACGGCGTGCAAGGCCTGCCATCAAATAAAGTGGAAGCGAAAGAACTTCTAGCGCTACAAACAGCGTAATGAGATCTGTTGCTACTGGGAATATAAGCATTCCAGCGATCGCAAAGAGTGTCAGAGGATAAATCTCTGTCACGCGAATATTTGCAGCTTGTGCCTGACGTTCTTCATCTGAACCAGGAGCAGCGGTAGGTGCTGCCGCAAATTTATCGCTGTCGGCAAGAAGCAAGATTGCGATGAGGGCAATAACAAGAATGCTGCCCTGCAAGAGGAAACCTGCACCATCGAAGGTGATTGATGACATTGCAGCCTTTGCTGAATAAACCCCGCGCGTGCGAAACAGCGCAACGAGGGCAATCACAAGAGTCAGAACTGCAATGAAGAGTTGTGATGAGCTGCGTGACTTACGTGGCGCGAATGCCTCCACAAGAACACCAATCAGCGCTCCACCCAGAACAACGAGGATTGGCGCCAGAATTCCATAATTAAGAACTGGGGCTGTAAATGTAACCACTTACTTTCCTCCATTCATTGTCGGTGCAGGATCGCTATAACCCATCTGGCTTACAACTTTTGCAGCTGCAGGATTAATTATGTTGAGCAGTGGCGCTGGATAGAATCCGAGAACCACGATAACTGCAATAACCGGCGCGATTGCAACTTTCTCTCGAAGGTTTAGATCCTTAAGATTTTCATTACCTGGAGTTGTGGGTCCATGAAGTGCACGCTGTACCGGAATCAAAATGTAGAGTGCCGCAAGAACAATTCCGAATGTGGCGATAATGGCTGCAACTGGATAACGCGTATATGTACCTACGAGAACTAGGAATTCACTGACGAAACTTGAGAGTCCTGGAAGTGCCAAGCTCGATAGACCGGCGATAAAGAAGCTCCACGCCATGATTGGTGTAATTCGTTGTAAGCCACCGAAATCTGCAATTGTTGATGAGCCTCGACGTGTTGCCATCCAGCCCGCTACCAAGAAGAGCGCTGCTGTTGAGAAGGCGTGGTTAAACATATAGAGAGTCGCACCGCTCTGCGCCTGTGTCGTCATCGCAAAGATGCCAAGGGTGATGAAACCGAAGTGCGAGATCGATGTGTAAGCGATGAGGCGCTTAATATCTTTTGCACCAATTGCTAAAAATGCTCCGTAAAGAATTGAAATCAGTGAAAGAACAATGATGAGAGGTGTAAATGTCTTCGTCGCATCAGGGAAGATGGAGAGACAGAAACGGATCATTCCGTAGGTTCCAACCTTGTCGAGTACACCTAAGAGCAGAACAGATGTACCCGCTGTTGCACTCTTTGCCGCATCTGGAAGCCAAGTGTGGAATGGCCACAAAGGAGCCTTGATTGCAAAAGCGATAAAGAATCCCAAGAAGAGAATGTTCTGGGTGGTGCTGCTCATCGATGTGTGAAGCTCGGAAAGTGCGGTGATATCAAATGTGTGACCGCCGTTATTTCCTGAGATCACATAAAGACCAATGATTGATGCGAGCATCAAGAGTCCACCGAAGAGGCTGTAGAGAAGGAACTTCACAGCAGCTGCTGCACGCTCTCCGCTGCCGTAACCACCGATGAGGAAGTAGACCGGAATCAGCATCGCTTCAAAGAAGACATAGAAGAGGAAGAGATCTGTTGCTGCAAATACGCCGATCATCATCGTCTCTAGAACCAAAATCAAAATGTAGAAAGTCTTTACTCCCCAACGACCGCCTTCAGATTCATTCCAGCCTGCCAAAATCACAACAGGAGCAAGAACAACTGACATGAGAATAAGAACTAACGCAATTCCATCTACGCCCAGCGCCCAGTTGATGGCAAAGGATGGGATCCATGAGTAGCTCTGTCTAAATTGAAGCGCTGCGTTGTCAGTATCAAAACCAAGGGCTTTCACGATTGTCGCGATCGCAACAAGAATCGTTGTTGCTAGCGCAATCTGCTTTACAAGAGTTGTCTTGGCTGCAGGCACAGCTGCGATGATTGCAGCGCCTAGTAGCGGTAGAAGCATGATGATGGTGAGCGTGAGTTTCATTATTGTGTCACCACCCAAATCGCTGTGAGTAGAGCAAGTGCTCCTACAAGAATCAGTGCTGCGTAAGAACGAACATATCCCGATTGCGTGCGACGTAGCGTTGAACCAGATTCAACTGTCATTGACCCAACGCCACGGACTGCGCCATCAATAACTACCTCATCGACAGCTACTAGACCACGAGTAATCGCTTGTCCTGGACGCATAAAGACCGCCTCGTTAAATGCATCCTGACCCAGATCATTACGAGCAAAGCGAGTAGCCCACGTAACGTCTGTTGGAGCAACTGCGGCAACATCCTTAAATTGATACTTCAGAAGCGCAACGGTTACTCCAATAACCACCATAGTTATCGCCAAAATAGTGACAACGCTGTGTGGGAGTAACTCCTCATGTCCGTCATGCTTCTCAAAGAGTGGGTATAGCCAATTCTTCAGAGCGTCACCGCGGTAGAGAAGAAGGCCAGAAGTGACAGATCCGATTGAGAGGATCACCATTGGTAGCCACATCAACGCAGGTGATTCGTGTGGATGAGCATCGTCATCCCAACGTGCTTTGCTGGTAAATGTCATGACCATTACTCGAGTCATGTAGAAAGCTGTAATTGCCGCTCCCAGAAGAGTGACGCTTCCAAGAATGATTCCCTTAATACCGCCTGAATTAAATGCCTCAGCGATAATCGCATCCTTGGAGTAGAAACCAGCAAATGGTGGAACACCGATGATTGCCAGGTAACCCAGACCAAAGGTGATAAATGTAATCGGCATAAATTTACGAAGTGCGCCGTACTTGCGCATATTCACTTCATCATTCATGCCATGCATGACAGATCCTGCACCGAGGAACATCCCAGCTTTAAAGAAACCGTGAGTAAGTAGGTGCATGATTGCAAACGCATATCCTGCTGGGCCAAGGCCAGCGCCTAAAATCATGTAGCCGATCTGTGACATCGTCGAAGCGGCAAGTGCTTTCTTGATGTCATCTTTAGCCATACCAATAATTGCACCGAAGATAAGAGTGATTGCGCCAATAATGACAACAAGAAGTTGCGCAGTTGGAGCGGCATCAAAGACAAAGTTGGAGCGAACGATGAGGTAAACACCTGCTGTCACCATCGTTGCTGCGTGGATAAGAGCTGATACTGGAGTCGGACCAGCCATTGCATCGCCTAGCCAGGCCTGCAATGGGAATTGTGCAGATTTACCCACTGCTGCAATAAGCAACATGATCCCCATGGCTGTCAGGGCTGGAGTACCAGCTCGTTCTGCAGCCTCCTTTACGCCATCAAATGACACTGTTCCCATCGTGGCAAAAGCGATCATGATTGCAAATGACAATCCCATATCACCGACGCGGTTCATCACAAATGCCTTCTTCGAGGCGGTGGCATATGCAGGCTTCTGATTCCAGAATCCAATTAGAAGGTATGAAGCAAGTCCCACGCCTTCCCAACCTACATAAAGGTTAAGATATGAATTACCAAGTACCAAAAGAAGCATGGAAGCTACGAATAAGTTGAGGTAGGCGAAGAAGCGACGACGGTTTTCATCTTCTGCCATATACGAAATTGAGTAAATATGAATCAGAGTTCCAACGCCTGAAATCAATAGGACGAAGCAGATCGAAAGCTGGTCAAGTAACAGGGCTGCATCAACATTAAAGTCTCCAACCTTGATCCATGAGAACAAGGTCTGAGTGATTGAGCGATCTTCAGTAGCGCGATTTGTCATCGCAAAGAAGTGAAGTACGCCAAGTACAAATGAACCACCGGACATTGCGGTAGCGAAAAGGTGCCCCCACTTATCCGCCTTACGACCCATAAGTAGAAGGAAGACGGCTCCAAAAAGTGGAAGACCGATGAGGTAAACGAGTGAGCTTGAAGTAACCATTGTTATCGCTTCAACAAACTAGCATCGTCGATCGATGCTGAACGGCGCGAGCGATAAATCGCCACGATGATGGCCAAACCAACGACAACTTCACAGGCTGCAACGACCATCGTAAAGAATGCAACGACTTGACCGTTGAGATTTCCATTGAGGCGAGAAAAAGTTACGAGAGTCAGATTTGCAGCGTTGAGCATGAGTTCAATGCACATAAAGACGACGATTGCGTTGCGGCGAACAACAACGCCAACTGCTCCAATTGTAAAGAGGAGTGCAGCGAGGTAGAGGTAGTTATAAGGATTCACTTACTTCTCCTCTTTAATTGTTGGGTCAACAACATCTAGTTGGAAGTTTGCAGATTCGATTACATCACCGCGTGCTTTGAGTGTGGCAGAGATCGAAGTTGGAGCAGGTGTTCCATCTGGAAGAAGTGCTGGGACATCGACTGCGTTGTGAAGTGCGTAAACACCTGGTCCTGGAAGACCAGCAGCATCACCTAAAGAGCCGGTGCGGAAACGTGCAATTGCTTGTTCACGCTGGGATGGACGATGTTTTGAACGCTGATGGTGAGCTAGGACCATTGCTCCAAGTGCTGCTGTGATCAAGAGAGCTGAGATAACTTCAAATGGGAAGACGTAATCAGAGAAGAGGAGCATTGCTATGCCTTCAACATTTCCATCAGCATTTGCAACTTCTAATCCAACAGCTGGACGGCCAAGGGTTGCACGTCCAATCAGTGCGATCATCAATCCGCCGAAACCAAGGGCTGCGGTAATTGCAATCCAGCGAAGACCCTTGATTGTCTCAACAAGTGAATCCGATGCATCGACGCCGACCAACATCAAGATAAAGAGGAAGAGCATCATGACCGCGCCTGTGTAGACAACGATTTGAACAATTCCAAGGAAAAGCGCTTCTTGAGCAATATAGAAAATCGCTAGTGTGATCATTACCCAAGCGAGCAAAATTGCAGAATGGACTGCCTTCTTAACGAAAAGCATTCCAAGGGCTGCCACAACTGAAAGTGGAGCGAGTGCCCAGAATAAAATCGCCTCGGGTGTAGCAATTTCCAACATTACTTATTTCCCCCCTCTTGTGAAGGGTGAGCAGTTGTTACATCGCCGTTGTAATAATTTGTATCGTTCATTCCTGGATACATAGGGTGTGGTGGCGCAAGCATTCCTGCGCGAAGTGGCGCAAGTAAATCTTCTTTTTCAAAGATCAACTTCTCGCGTGAAGTATCAGCCAATTCATATTCATTTGTCATTGTCAGAGCACGAGTAGGGCAAGCTTCAATGCAGAGGCCACAGAATACGCAACGCAAATAGTTAATCTGGTAGACCTTTCCGTAACGCTCTCCAGGTGACATCTGATTCTCAGGAGTGTTATCTGCGCCTTCTACAAAGATTGCATCCGCAGGACATGCCCAAGCGCAGAGTTCGCAACCAATACATTTCTCTAAACCATCTGCGTGACGGTTGAGTTGGTGGCGTCCATGAAAACGCTCCTCTGTCGGTGCCTTTACATCAGGGTAGGCAACTGTGAGGTTCTTCTTAAAGATAGAGCTAAAGGTGACCCAAAATCCCTTTGCCTGTTCAAAGAGTGATCCTGGACCCGGCTGATCTACTTCTTTGAAGGCAACATCATCAACGTTGGCAGCGGTTCCTGATTTCTTTGGCTCGATGGAGTTACTCACTCTTATCTCCTGACTGAGTTGAAGCATTAAATGATGAAACGCCTGGAAGTGATGGAATTGGGAAATCAGGGGCTTCACCTTCGGGAAGTAGCTCTTCTGATTTCTTCTTGCTTCGCTCAAAGAGTGAGCTCACTGCAGTTGCAACCAAGACTAATCCGACGGCAAATGCCACGATGACTGTGCGTGATGCACCTTCTTGTTGGATCACACGCAACGTTGCAACGACAAGAATCCAAATCAGTGAGACTGGAATTAATACCTTCCAGCCAAACTTCATGAACTGGTCATAGCGAAGACGTGGAAGAGTCGCACGTAGCCACATAAAGATGAAGAAGAAGATGTTAACTTTCAGGAAGAACCAGACGATGGTGAACCATCCACCTAACCAGGCTTCAGTAAATCCAAGTCCTGGGGGTGCGTGATAACCGCCGAGGAAGAGCGTTGCTGCCAAGGCTGATACTGCAACAATGTTGACGTACTCTGCCAAGAAGAAGAGTGCGAATTTCAAAGAGGAGTATTCGGTGTGGAACCCGCCGACGAGTTCGCCTTCAGCTTCAGCTAAGTCAAATGGCGCACGGTTTGTCTCGCCGACCATTGCGATCACATAGATCACAAAGGATGGAAAGAGAACAATGACGTTCCAGTAGTTGCCGTGCTGAGAGTTAATAATTTCAGAGGTAGACATTGATCCTGCGTAGATAAAGACTGCAACTAATGAGAGTCCCATCGCAATTTCGTAAGAAATAACCTGAGCACTTGAACGGAGTCCACCAAGAAGTGGATATGTTGATCCAGAAGACCATCCCGCCAAGACAACTCCGTAGACACCGATTGAAGTTACGGCCAAAATGTAGAGAACGCCCACTGATAAATCAGTTAGCTGCATTGCAGTCTCTTGACCAAAAAGGTTGACCTTCCCGGTCATTGGAATCACTGCAAAAGACATAAAGCACATTGCCGCTGCAATGATCGGAGCTGCAATAAACACCACTTTGTCAGCAGCTGCAGGAATGATGTCCTCTTTAAGGGCGAGCTTGACTCCATCGGATAGTGATTGCAAAAGCCCAAAAGGTCCTACGCGGTTAGGTCCTGTGCGTAGCTGCATCTTTGCAAGTACGCGACGTTCAGTCCAGACCGCAAGCAAAGTTGATACAACACAGATAGCAAAGACGATAACCGCCTTAACAACTATGAGCCAGCCAGGGTCTTGTCCAAGGAGTTCTGCTGTTGTCATGCCTTCACCACCGTTACTAGATCGCCATGAACCGCATTAAGAGTCTGCAATGGTGTTGAGCCAATTGAATTACGTGGAAGCCAGACTGCATCATCGTGAATATCTTCAACGAGAGCTGCAAGTGTGATTGAACCGTGTGAGTTTGAGATTCGAAGGTGATCTCCTGATTGCACACCGAGTGCAGCTGCACGTTGTGGTGAGATCACTGCAATTGTTGGACGACGCGTGCCGGCCAAATTGTCTTCTCCTGCTTGCAGAGTGCCCTCATCAAGAAGTCTGCGCCACGAAGTGATGATCGCTTCGTTGCCAGAAACTTTCTGTGGTGAAGCTGCTGCAATTGAAGTAAATGGAGCACGTGCACCATCCCACTTTCCAAGTTGAGCAAATTCTCGCGCGGCCGCTGTGACAGTTCCGAGCATGATCGATTCACCCATCGCATCAGCTAGCGCAGACAAGATTCTTACATCGCTTCGGTTAAGGGAGTCACCGACAGCAGCAGCGAATGTGCGTTGGCGACCTTCCCAGTTGATGAATGTTCCATACTTTTCTGTCACTGCTGCAACAGGAAGAACAACATCGGCAACTTCTGTAACGGATGAGTGCGCAATCTCCAGAGAGACCACAAATGCTTTCTTCATCGCTGCAGTTGCACGTGCGGCATCAGGAAGATCTGCAATATCAACGCCACCAACAACGAGCGCATCAAGGTCATCGTTATGAATTGCACCAATCATTTGCGCTGAACTGCGACCAGCCTCTGCGGGAAGTGTGCTCACTCCCCACGCTGCCGCAATATCTACGCGAGCGGCTGTATCTGCAACCGGGCGTCCACCTGGAAGAAGTGCTGCAAATGCTCCAGCTTCGAGTGCGCCACGTTCACCAGCGCGACGAGGAATCCACGCCAACTTTGCACCTGTCTTTTCAGCTAGCGAAATTGCCGCTGAAATAAGGCCAGCACTTTCTGATGCACGCTCTCCAAGAAGAATTACTGACTTAGATGTGAGTGCAATAGATGCAAGGGCAGCGCCTTCAGCACCTGGAGCCACCTTGATGAAGTTCGCCTTGAGTTTATCCATGGCGATAGATGCCTTTGAAGCTACTGAAGTAACGACAAGGCCACGCTTTTTGAAGATCTTATTAATGCGCAAGAAGACAATTGGTGACTCTTCTTCTGGCTCGAAAGCGACCAAGAGGATGTGATCAGCCACATCAATATCGCGATAGTGCACAGATGAACCGACGACATGTGCAGCTAAGTAATTTGCTTCTTCATCTGAAGTAACGCGAGCACGGAAATCAATATCGTTTGTCTTGAGTGCAATACGTGCAAACTTTGCATAACCGTAGGCATCTTCCAGAGTTGGGCGACCGCCAACAAGAACTCCTGCGCGCTTACCAGCAAGTCCAGCAGCAGCGGCAGCAAGTGCTTCTGGCCATGATGTCACTTCTAGAACGCCGTCGGCATTGCGGACCATTGGAGATGTAATTCGATTTTGTGAAGTGACATATTTAAATGCCCAGCGACCCTTATCGCAGTTCCACTCTTCATTCACTTCTTTGTCATCTCCTGCGAGGCGACGAAGTGTCTTGCCACGGCGTACATCGGTGCGCATATCGCAACCTGATGCGCAGTGCTCGCAAGCAGATGGAGTTGAAACTAGATCGAATGGACGAGCACGGAATCGGTATGAAGCACCGGTGAGCGCGCCCACTGGGCAGATCTGAATCGTATTTCCTGAGAAATATGACTTGAATGGATCGTTTTCATAGATTCCTACTTGTTGGAGCGCACCGCGCTCGTTCAGAGTAATAAATGGATCTGATGCGATCTGCTCTGAAAAACGTGTACAGCGCGCACATAAAACACAGCGTTCGCGATCGAGTAGAACTTGTGAAGAAATATTGATTGGCTTTTCAAAGGTGCGCTTTACTCCGCCAAGTCGAGCTGTTGGATTTCCATTTGTCATTGCCTGGTTCTGCAGCGGACATTCGCCACCCTTGTCACAGACTGGACAATCAAGTGGGTGATTTCCAAGGAGAAGTTCCATCACACCCTTCTGTGCTTTATCGGCAACAGGTGAGGTGAGCTGGGTTTTTACAATCATATTTGGCTCAACTGGAATCGTGCATGAAGCCTGTGGCTTAGGAAATGCTCGACCGTTGATCTCAATATCAACAAGACATTGACGACAAGCACCGACTGGATCAAGCAATGGGTGATCGCAGAAACGTGGAATCTGAATTCCTAGCTTCTCAGCAGCGCGAATAACAAGTGTTCCCTTGGGAACAGTTACTTCAAAGCCGTCGATGACAACGGTAATCATCTCGATTGCAACAGCGTTCTCTTGTGACTCTTGTGTTGTCATTACTTACTCGCCCCCACAAAGAGTGTTGATTGCACTGGATCAAATGGGCATCCGCCATTGGTCAAGTGTGCGATGTACTCGTCGCGGAAATACTTAATGGATGAAGTGATT
>JBILSO010000101.1:0-3572 GCA_044372065.1 Candidatus Planktophila sp.
CATGTATTTGCTCCTGCAAAGAGGATCAACATTGTTCCAAGTTGGGTGAGAATGAATAGACCAGAACCAAGCCAGCTCTCGCCGAGCGCCGCCTTTGCAATCAGGGAGATAACAGTCGGGGTTCCATCTGCATACGGAATCGCAAGCGTCTCCTTTGCCAACCATCCGATTCCGATAATGAGGGTTGCCAGCGTTCCACTCATGAGAAGTAGAACCTTTTTGGCATTCTGATGCTCTGGCGCTCTGAAAAGTGGAACGCTATCTGAAATCGCTTCAATACCTGTGAGTGATGCACTTCCATTAGCGAAAGCCTTAAGAATATATAAAGCCGCTGCGAGCGAAATCAATCCTTGAGCTTGGCCAATTTCAACAAGCCCTTCAGCCTCTGATGAGTAGACAGGGAGAGTTCCGTTGAAGTAGCGATAAATACCCATGACGAAGACGATCAACATTCCAGAAATAAATAGGTAAGAAGGAATCACAAAAACTAATCCAGCTTCCTTTACGCCTCTAAGGTTGACAAAGGTTAAAAGGAGAACGATTCCCACCGTAATTTGAACTTTGTAATCATTTATCTCTGGGAAAGTCGAAATGATTGCTGCAACACCGGCAGCTGATTGGATTGCAACGGTAATGATGTATCCAAACATCAACTCAATGGCAGCTACTTGTGAGGTAACGCGACCAAAATTTTCGCGAGCTACTACATACGCGCTACCAGATTTTGTATAGGTAGCGATTACATCTCGATATGAGAATGTGATTACAAAAAGCATAAAGAGAATGACTGCCATCATTGGTGGGAAAATTGTGAATGCTGCTAATCCAAATGCAGGAATCAGTGCAACTAAGATCTGCTCTCCGCCATAAGCAGAAGATGAGATGCAGTCAGAGGAGAGAATTCCGTAGGCGTAACGCTTGCTTAAACGTTGATGCCCTAGAGAGTGGCGATTGAGCGCACCGCCCAAGAAGCGGCGCTTGATCTTGTACGAAAGCGGATCTTCAAGTGTGGCGTGATCTTGTAAAACAACCGGGGCCGGGGCTCCATCGGTCCAGAACTTAGGCACTTCATCTCCCTTTATAGGTGCGAACAAGGGCGCTAGTGGCAACCTTTTTGCACTCTGAGTATCCTCATCTTATGCGTACTCAGATGTTAATCAACGGAGAATGGGTCGATGGAGTAAAAACCACGCCTGTTTATGACCCCAGCGACCTCAGTGTTATTGCCGAAGTGGCTTTGGCTGGGGATAGTCAATGTGAAGCAGCCCTCGCGGCAGCCGATGCAGCCAGTGCATCGTGGGCAGCAACAGCCCCACGAGTACGCAGTGAAATTTTACGTAAAGCATTTGAAATCATGACGGCAGAAGCTGATTACTTAGCAGAACTAGTTTCTAAAGAGAATGGAAAAGCACTTCCTGATGCAAAGGGTGAAGTGATTTATGCCGCCGAATTCTTCCGCTGGTTTGCAGAAGAAGCAGTGCGAACACCAGGTGATTTTAGAAAGTCTCCAAGTGGCGATAAGCGCATTCTTGTTACGCACCAACCTATTGGTCTATCACTATTGATCACACCATGGAATTTCCCCGCAGCTATGGCCACGCGAAAGATTGGCCCAGCAGTTGCAGCAGGTTGCACGATGATTTTAAAGCCAGCAACCGAGACTCCACTTACTGCGCTCGCAATTGCAGATATTTTGCAGCGTGCTGGTCTTCCAAAGGGTGTTCTCAATGTGATCTTGCCAGAAAAGACTGGCCCTGCAATTAGTGCAATGTTGCATGATCCGCGATTAAAGAATCTTTCATTTACCGGATCAACACAGGTAGGTCGCGTATTGCTACGCGAAGCATCTGATCGCGTGATTCGTTGCTCTATGGAGCTAGGTGGAAATGCACCGTTTGTTGTATTCGATGATGCAAATATTGATGAAGCTGTCAAAGGCTTAATGCTTGCAAAGATGCGCAACGGTGGAGCAGCTTGTACTGCTGCAAATCGCGTCTACGTACAACGCCCAATCGCAGCAGAATTTACAAAGAAGTTCTCAGCAGCAATGTCTGATTTTGTTATGGGTCGCGGTCGCGATGCAGGAATTCAACTCGGTGCTAGCGTTTCGATTAATGAGCGAAACAAGATTGCAGAACTTGTTGATGAATCTGTAGCAAGTGGTGGCAAAGTTATTGTGGGTGGCACACTTCCTGATGGCCCTGGAGCTTTCTATCCAGCAACCGTGATTGAAGTTGCATCAGATAACCCAATCTTGAACCACGAAGTCTTTGGGCCCGTTGCGCCAGTAGTCACTTTTGATACTGATGAAGAGGCGATCACGCTTGCTAACAGCACCGATTACGGATTAATTAGCTACGTGTATTCAGAAGATCTCAAGCGCGCACTACGTATGGCAGAGGCGATCGAATCAGGAATGGTTGCAATCAACCGCGGTGTGATTTCAGATCCTGCTGCTCCATTTGGTGGCGTGAAGCAATCTGGCTTAGGCCGTGAAGGCGGCTTCGATGGAATTCACGAGTTTTTAGAGACTAAATATATTGGCGTAGAGATTTAATCGCTGCATCAAGAATTTCACTACAGTTTTCAACCATGATACTGCTGTGATGTTGGCCTTCTAAGAGTTCAAGAGTTGGGCTCAGGATATTTGAATTGAGCCATCTGGCCATATGAGGTGGCACGCTCTTATCGTCGAGACCTTGCCAGATACCGACCGGAACCTGGACATCTTGACATTCAAATCCCCAATTTCTAAGAAATGCGTATTCGTCTTCGGCATATCCAATAACACCATCTCTTAACGCATCATGCATGGAAAAACTCAAGTCCTTTGCAAATGCACGGTACGCATTTTCAAATAATTTAAAGCTCGAACGCTTTTCATACTCGACTAAAAGCTGCTCTGCGGTTAGATCGCGAAGTTCTGTGTAGTAACCCTCCTTAAAGGTTATGCAGTCTTGAAGGCTTTTCGCAGAGATCTTTGTTTCTTCAACACTTTCAGGAGTTGCTCCTTGAAGCCAATCAAAATCTTCTGCATCGTAAGGTGACACACTCGCGATCAGTTGAACTCCGCTGCATCTCTTCAAAAGTCCTGACGCCAGTGCGTAGGGTCCGCCCCCTGACCAACCTATTGAGACAAAGTTATCTATTCCTAGTTGGTTTAATATTTCTTCGAGATCATCATTGGCATCAATAACCGTACGATCAATTTTTCTATCACTTCCGGCATACCCAGGGCGAGTAAATGCGATCGCTCGAGTTCCTTTTTCTGCAGCGGCCGCTAACCATGTACTCCACACAGTCATGGAAGTTGGGGTTCCGTGATGAAGGATTAGCGCTGAATTCGATGAAACACCGTTGTCAATGTATTCGATAGAGCGACCATCTGAGAGTTTGAGGGAGCTGCTCATACCGTCATGATGCCACGGATGAAGCGAGTGAAACGAGCGGAGGATGAGGGATTTATCCTCTTCAACCTGGGTAATTCCCCGTTTTTTAGGTAAACGGGTCATAAAGCGACAGGGTAGTGCGCAAACTCGAACCTGTAAACAGTCAATTTACTAGAGGGAAGG
>JBILSO010000102.1:0-3511 GCA_044372065.1 Candidatus Planktophila sp.
TGACGAGATTGTTGCACTGGAAGGTGTGTCGCCAGCTGCTGCAAAGAAGCAGGTTGAGGAAGCAATCGATCTCTGGGTTTGGTACTCCGGTTGGTGTGACAAGATCGGTTCAATCTATGGTTCAACAAATGCTGTCTCAGGCTCTTTCTATAACTTCACAATTCCTGATTCACTCGGCGTAGTAGCAGTCTTTGCCCCTGCAAAGCCTTCACTTCTAGGACTCGTACATTCACTAGCACCAGTACTTGCCGGTGGAAATACAGCAGTTGTTATTGCCAGCGAGAAGTACCCGCTGAGTGCAATCACGCTAAGCGAAGCGATCGGAACAAGCGATGTACCTGGGGGAGTAGTTAATATCCTCACCGGATCAGCAGCTGAACTTGCTCCATGGGCAGCATCTCATATGGATATTGATGGGATTGATGCCACTGGTCTGAGCCCTGCACAAGAGAAGGAAGCTCGTATCGCAGGAGCCGATAATCTGAAGCGAATTTCAACCTTTAAAGATGGCGCCAGTCCACAGCGCGTTCTCGCATTTATGGAGAATAAAACTGTCTGGCACCCAATCGGGGTTTAACTCTTCGATTACTTAGATGAAATGGTTTCCAGCCATAGCGAGATCATCGCTGGAACATCTACCTTCATCGCCACCTTCACCTCTGGCGCTTTAGCATGCGTAGATTCCGGCTCTTCATCTTTCCATTCACGGCGATCACACAATGTCTGTCCACGACTTGGACCAAATGATGTATCAACAACAATCTTAAATGTTTCATACGTTGCTAGTTCTGGTCGAATTGCGGCAGCAACAGCGCCGTAATCACCGAGTGTTACATCGTGCCCAACCTGCTTGATGAAGTGCTCGATCAAGCGGCCAGCAAATGTTGTGCAGTCTGTACCTTCTGCAATGAGTGCTGCAGCTTGAGCGGCACTCACGCGTGGCTCCATAAATACATCAAGTCCATACATAGTGATAGGAACACCACTGCTAAAGACAATTGCTGCAGCTTCTGGATCGTGCCAGACATTAAATTCAGCAGCTGGTGTTGCATTTCCTGATGATGCTGAACCACCCATCAAGACAATGCGCTCAAGCTTTGCAGCTGTCTCTGGATAAGAACGAAGGAAAAGTGCGATATTTGTAAGTGGGGCTAGCGGAACAAGAGTGACAGGGCCATCAGCACCCTCAACAAGATCGCGAAGTAATTCAACCGCTGGGCGTGGATCTAGCGCACGAGTAGATGCTGGTGTTCCAAGATCTCCAAGTCCATCGCTACCGTGAATGTATTCGGCATAGCGAGGCTCATCGATCAGTGGACGTGTTGCACCCTTTGATACTGGGATGTTTCCGGCACCTGCTGCATCAAGAACTTTAAGAGTGTTGATGACAACTTGCTTAAGGTTTGTATTTCCGTCAACACAAGTAACGCCTAAGAGATTGATCTCAGGGTGACGGGCGGCAAATAAAAGTGCAAAGGCGTCATCGATTCCAGTGTCGACATCAAGGATGAGATTCTTCTTCATATTTTTCACTTCACCTTTGCCATGACAGATTCATAGCCTCGTAGCGAGAACGTCGGACGACGAACCGGGGTAGATGTTAATTCAAGTTGTGGGAATCGTTTGAACAGTGCTGGGATCGAGACGGACATCTCAAGGCGCGCCAATGGTGCACCGAGACAGAAGTGGATTCCAGCACCGAAACCAATGTGTGGATTGGGATTTCGAGTCAGATCCATTCGGTCACTATCGACAAACACATCTTCATCACGGTTGGCAGATCCCAAAAGTGAGACGATCTTCTGACCTTCTTTAATTGCGACACCACCTATTTCGGTATCAGCGGTTGCAGTACGGTCAAAGAAGTGAAGGGGAGCGTCAAAGCGCAAGAACTCTTCTACGGCAGTATCTGCAATCGCATCTGGTTGGCTCTGTAGCAATCTCCATTGATCTGGATGTTGAAATGCGGCGACGATTCCATTACCAAAGCCGTTAACGCTTGCTTCGTGCCCAGCGTTAAGGAGTAGAACACAAGTGGCAATCAATTCATGAGTAGAGAGCTTTTCTCCTGACTCTGAAACCTGTGCCAGCTCAGTGATGAGATCTGTACCTGGTTTTTCGAGTCGTTCCAACATCAGTCCATGCACATAATCCGCGAACTCTTTAGCAGCCTTCTTCGCCTCATCTTTGTGGGCTTGTGAAGGGTTTACTTCATACATCTTTACGATCGACTGCGACCACGGACGCAGTAAATGCTCATCGCTGTCGGGAAATCCAAGGAGTGCTGCAATGACTTTTACCGGCAGTGGTTCTGCATAGTCGGCAATGATGTCGAACTCGCCATCTTTCTCTTCAATGCGATCAAGAAGTTGATTGGTCAAGCGTTCAATATCTGGGCGAAGTGCCTCAATGCGTGAACGGTTAAATGCCTTGGCTACCAAGGATCGTAGCCGTGTGTGCTTTGGTGGCTCGCTATCAAGAATCGAATCTGCGTGGAGGTAGTTGAATTCAAACCACTCTGTCTCTGGCGTCCTCGGTGTAAATATGCGGCCCAAAGACTTATTGCGAAGCACGTCATTTGCATCGCCGTGTTTTGCAGCTAAGAACATATTGAGATCTTCGTGCCAGACTGGCTTACCAAAAGAGCGTAATTCCTTCAGTGCTGGATATGGATTTTCGATAAAGGATAAATCTTTAAAATCGATCACTTGGCACCGAGGTCAGCAAAAGGTGTTTTGATCTGGTTCTTATAAATATCTTGCTTCTCATCCTCTGAAACAAATGCGCTCATGATTCCGTTGCGGGCCACATCGTGAAGATCATCAATAGTCCAGCTATATCCGCGAGAAATCTCAGTCACTTCTCGGATCATTGACGTTGCACTCATGAGACGGTTATCTGTATTGATTGTTACGTTAAAGCCAAGTTTTTTCATCACGCCAATCTGATGTGTTTCATATGATGCCGCGCCACCCGTCTGCAAATTAGATGTAGGCGCCATCTCTAGGCAGATCTGACGATCAAGGATCTCCTGAGCCAACGAGCCCAGAACCGGAGTGCCAGAAGAGAAATCAATGTCATCGATCAAGCGAATTCCATGGCCGATGCGTTCTGCGTGACAGTCACGGACAGCAAGGGCTATTGATTCCACACCGAAAGCTTCACCGGCATGGATCGTGTAGTGAGCGCCTTTGCTGCGCAGATAATCAAAAGCCTTAATGTGATCTGTCGGCGGGAATCCCGCCTCCGGTCCAGCGATATCAAAACCAACAACGCCGCGTCCTTTGTATTTCACAACTTTAGTGGCAACTTCATCGCTTAAATTATTCTGGCGAAGTGCACAGAGCAAAACTTCGACGCGAATCTCACGCCCGGCAGCCTTTGCTTCAACCATTCCCTGCTTGTGACCTTCCACGGTTGCTTCGATGACCTGGTCAAGAGTTAAACCTTTACGAGTAAAGAGCTCGGGCGCACCGCGGACTTCGGCATAGACGACGCCATCTGCGGCTAA
>JBILSO010000103.1:0-3464 GCA_044372065.1 Candidatus Planktophila sp.
GCTCCGAACCTTCTTTACACTTTCACCTATGCAACGCATTCAAATCAGCTTATTTACAAAGCGCCGTGTGCTTGATTACGGTCGTTTAGCTGCTGCCTTGTGTCGCGCGTAATTGTTGCCAATTAAAACAATTACCCGACGACAAAATTGAGGAAAAAATGAGTTCAGAAAAATTAGAAAAGACAATTGAAATTGATGCCCGTGGTCCGCGTTTTTCCGCGGCTCTCACAACGATAGTTCTAGCGTTAGCTCTTGTCACAGGTTGGGTTTGGGTTGCAACTTTTCAAGCTGTAGTTTTTGCAATCGGTGCGATCAAAGGTCCACAGTTCACACCGTATGCTTTTATCTTTCGCACACTCATTAAGCCACGCTTGAAGTCACCGGTGCGCACAGAAGATGTGCGACCTCCTCAGTTTGCACAATCCATCGGACTCCTCTTTGCACTTGTTGCACTAGCGGGTGCTGCAACAGGAATATCCGTGGTCTTCACCATCGCAGTCGCCGCAGCTTTAGCCGCAGCCTTTCTCAATGCAGCATTTGATTTCTGCCTTGGCTGCCAGGTTTATCTTCTTCTGGCTCGTCTTCGCTCTAACTAGAGAAAGTTAAGTAGGATTAACTCATGGCAGATCAACACGAATTACGCGATAAGGGACTTCGCCTTACGCCTCAGCGCGAATTAGTACTTTCTGCAGTTCGCGAACTTGGACATGCAACACCTGAAGAGGTAGCCGACAAAGTTCGTCAGACACATCCTGGTATCAATCTTTCGACTGTCTATCGCAACCTAGAAACACTTGAAAACGTTGGCCTTGTTCAGCACACACACCTTGGCCATGGCGGAGCGACCTATCACGCAGCAGAAGAGCTGACACACCTGCACCTTGTATGCGGAAAGTGCGGATCTGTTGGGGATGCACCAATCGATGTTGCAGCTAACTTCGTACAAAACTTGTCCGATGATTATGGATTTAAGACAGATGTCACGCACTTTGCGATCTATGGCACCTGTGCTGCATGTGTAGATAAGTAGTTCTACACTTGCAGGTATGACCGCTGTATTTGTTGAAGAGGGCCCAGATCAGGGCGCTATCTGGCATTTCGGCGAACCGTTTAAAGAAGAGAAAGCTCTCGAAGCCGGCACTGCATGGGCAGATCTTTCACACCTTAAGGTAATTTCAATTTCTGGTGTTGATCGTCTGACCTGGTTGCATGATGTAACAACGCAACATCTGACAGAGCTGGAACCCGGTGTCTGGGTAGATGTGATGGTCTTAGACCCACGCGGACATGTTGAATATCAATTCCTCTTAGTCGATGATGGCAGCACTTGCTGGGCTGTTGTTGCACCAGATTATTGCGAGGGTTTGCTCGCCTACTTAACGAAGATGATCTTTACTCGCCAAGTTGAAGTCCGCGATGCAAGTGCAGATTACGTTGTGCTGCGTGCACCAGGTGCACCTACTGATTTAGGTGGGCCATACGCGCTTGTTCCACGCAGCGAACTTGATGAGATGAAGAAAGCATTTGATGCACACGCGATGCAAGTTGGAATGTGGGCGCTAGATGCATTGCGCGTTGCAGCAGGGCGTCCTCGTATTGGTTTTGATACCGATCACAAATCAATCCCTAACGAACTTGGCGTTTTAGGCAAAGCAGTCCATATGAATAAGGGCTGCTATCGCGGACAAGAGACAGTGGCAAAGGTATTTAACCTTGGAAATCCCCCACGTCGCCTGGTGATGTTGCACCTTGATGGCAGCGCTGTTGTAATGCCAGCTACTGGAACGCCAGTTGAAAATGATGGTGTTGTTGTTGGTTTTCTTGGCACTGTAGCCCGTCATCATGAACTTGGGCCTATCGCACTTGCTGTTGTTAAGAGAACGACGCCCGTTGAGGCAGTTCTTACCGTGGGTGGAGTTAGCGCTGCGCAACAAGTCATAGTTCCTGCGTAGTTCTTACATAAGATCGCCTACTCTTTACCCATGGAGACGGTGACTATGGGCGCAGTTGGTGTAGTCGCAGTCCTTACTTCACTCCTTCTCTTCTTTCTTGGCTTTCGTTCGTATCGAAAGTCGCAATCACAGAACCCTCGCACATATAAGAGAGGCAGACTTTAATGGTCTTCACAATTCCTGAAGGTTTACATCCTGATCTCAACCCACTTGCATGGATGGTCGGAACATGGCGCGGCAAAGGTCGCGGTGAATACCCAAACATTGAGACCTTTGAATACGCACATGAAGTGGTCTTTAACCACGATGGTCGCCCGTTTTTGAATTACTTTTCTCGTTCATGGATCATCGATGACAAGGGCGACATTCTTCGCCCAGGAGCATCGGAGGCTGGTTTCTGGCGCGTAAAGCCAAATAACGTTTTGGAAGTTGTGGTCACACACTCCACCGGAATCGCAGAAGGTTGGGTTGGAACATTCGATGGTCCGAAGATTCAACTTGTTTTAGATCAAGGCTATTCAGCACCGAGTGCCAAGATTGTGACAGCAGGTGTTCGTCTCTACGGTCTAGTCGCTGGTGAATTGTTCTTTGCCTACGACATGGCAGCCGAAGGACAAGAGCTGCAAGCACATATCTGGTCATCTCTTGAAAGGCAGAGCGAATGAGCACTGATGCACTTCTCGCTGAATATGTACGTGATGGAGTTGTGGAATCAACGCACCGTGGATATTTACTTGCACTGAATTCTGATGGAAGCATTCATCGCCAATTAGGTGATGCAGATGCACTTGTCTTTCCGCGTTCTACGATTAAATCAATTCAGGCATCTGCAATGGTGCGACACGGGTTGGATCTCGAACCCCGTTTATTGGCACTCGCTGCATCAAGTCATTCAGGGGCTGCGATGCATCTTGATGGAGTGCGCGAGATATTGGCAATGGCTGGCTTAGATGAGAGCGCACTGCAATGTTCACTGGATCGTCCATTAGGTGATGCTGAACGAAAAGCCTGGGGCGATAAAGATGCAACCCGCGTCTCCATGAATTGCAGTGGAAAACATGCTGCGATGTTACTTACTTGTGTGAAGAATAATTGGCCGATTGAAAACTATCTAGATCCCGCACATCCACTGCAGGTTGCCTGCAAAGAAGAACTTGAGTTGTTAGCTGGCGAAGCTGTAGCACTCACTAGTACAGATGGATGCGGTGCTCCACTATTCCTCTTAACGATGGCGGGTCTGGCACGTTCAATTCGTGCGATCACAATCTCATCAGATCCAATTCACCAACGCGTTGTTGAGGCATATCGCACACATCCATTGATGGTTGCAGGTGAAGGTCGCTTAACAACAGAGATGATGCAATCAGTACCTGGACTCTTTATGAAAGATGGTGCTGAAGCTGTTGAGATCGCATCTCTACCTGATGGCCGTACCTTTGTATTTAAAGTCAGCGATGGAGCCCTTCGCCCTTTCCGCACACTGACACATGCTTGTCTGAAATCTTTCGGCGT
>JBILSO010000004.1:0-33580 GCA_044372065.1 Candidatus Planktophila sp.
GCTCTTGCTGGACGTAGCGTTCGCGTTGATCTCATCGATACTGACGAGGCTCGTTAAGAAAACTTATGTCATGCGCCTAAATGTTGGGCGCATTGGTCGTGCCCATGGAATCTTGGGCGAGGCGACAATCGAAGTTCGAACAGATGATGCGGCGTCCCGTTTTGCACTTGGTGCAACTCTTGAGACAGATAGCAACGGAACCCTTGTAGTTGATTCTGTGCGAGTCCATAACGGAATTCTCTTGCTCTCCTTTGCGGGCTATGCAGATCGCAACGCTATCGAGAAGCTGCGTGATGTTCTTCTCTATGCCGATGTAGATATCGATGCCCCTGGTGAAGATGAAGATGATTATCATGTACTCCAGCTCATCGGCTGCCGAGCAGATTTAGAAGATGGCAGCACCTTGGGAGAAGTAAGTGATGTTCTCAACCTTCCGGGGCAGGATGTTCTTGTAATCAAGGCCGAGAGCGGAGAAGTGCTGATCCCATTCGTGCGCGTACTTGTTCCAGTTGTTGATATCGCAGGCAAGAGACTTACTGTAATTCCACCAATCATCGATGGGCAGATGTTATGAGAATTGATGCGATCACAATATTCCCTGATTACTTTGCGCCCTTGCAATTATCCCTCTTAGGCAAGGCGCAAGACGGCGGCTTACTCTCCATTAATGTTCACGATCTGCGCGCACAGACTTCTGATGTTCACCACACGGTCGATGATGCTCCATACGGTGGCGGTGCCGGAATGGTGATGTTGGCAGATGTATGGGGCAACGCAATTGATGAGGTGATTGATGACGGCGCAATTCTGATTGTTCTTACTCCGGCTGGCCGACGCTTTAACCAAGAGATGGCAGCAGAACTCTCTCGTGCATCACATTTGATCTTTGCCTGCGGTCGATATGAAGGAATCGATGACCGCGTGCGAATTCACTACAGCCAAGCTGAATATCAGGAGCGAAACATTCAGGTGCGAGAAGTTTCGATCGGTGATTATGTCCTTGGAGGGGGTGAGGTTGCATCAATGGTCATGATTGAGGCAATCACTCGTTTGATTCCTGGAGTACTTGGAAATCCACTTTCTTTGGCTGAAGAGTCACATAATGAAGAGGGTTATCTTGAATATCCCAACTTCACACGTCCAAAAGAGTGGAGGGGGTTAGAAGTTCCTCCTATTCTGCTCAGCGGAAATCACGGTGCAATTGCTGCATGGCGAGCATCACAAGCGCAGGAGAGAAAAGACACGAATAGTAACTAGTGAGTAACACACTCACTGCCGTAGCGTTACGGCCATGACTTACGATTCCGCAGCGATTCAATCTCGCCTCATCCGCGATCTAGAACCCGCTGTCGAAGTCGAACTCAATCGCCATTTAGGCGTTCAGAAAAATTGGTATCCGCACGAGTATGTCCCATGGTCGGAAGGTCGCGATTATGCAGGTCCACTCAACGGTGACGCGTGGGAAGCAAAAGATTCTCGGCTGACTCCAGTGGCACAAGATTCGCTGATACTTAATCTTCTTACTGAAGATAATTTGCCTAGCTATCACACTGAAATTGCAATCTCTATGGGTCGAGATGGCGCATGGGGAAATTGGATTGAACGCTGGACTGCTGAAGAAGCACGTCACAGTATTGTGATTCGCGACTACCTCATGGCAACTCGTGGAGTGGATCCGTACGAACTCGAAGATCTCCGAATGGCGCACATGTCTTTGGGATATCAAACTCCTTATGAGAACGATATGTTGCATACCGTTGCATATGTTTCGTTCCAGGAATTAGCTACTCGTATCTCACACCGCAACACAGGCAAACTTTCAAATGATCCGATCGCCGAGTCAATGATGCAACGAGTGGCACTTGATGAAAACTTGCACATGATTTTTTACCGTAACCTTTTGGGAACCGCACTTGAACTCGAACCAAACGCGGCCATGAGAGCTATTGCTGATGTTGTTACAAACTTTGATATGCCAGGAGCGAACATGCCTGGCTTTGGTCGCAAAGCAGTTCAGATTGCACTGGCTGGAATTTATGATCTTCAGCAGCACCTTGATGAGGTAATCGCTCCAGTCTTGCGTGCATGGAATGTCTTTGACCGTACAGACCTTTCAGGTGATGGCCTAGTTGCTCGTGAGGAGCTTGCCGCCTTTATCAAGACGGCATCTGCCGATGCTCAGCGCTTTAGCGAAAAACGAGAGATTCATTTTGAGCGCCTTATTGCTCGCGGGCAGGAACCAATCCGCATTCCAAGGTAGATTACGGTCATGTGCAGATTACTCGCCTATGCCTCGACCGAACCTGCGACCCTTGCAACAATCGTGGGTCCGACGCTTTCAGATTTTGTAGAGCTCTCCAAAGAACATAAACACGGGTGGGGAGTAACAACGTGCGCATCGATAGGTGGGGTTCAGGAACGTGAACGCGATCTAGCGCCTGCAGTTGAGAGCGAACTTTTCGCCGAGGTCGCTTCAACTAAACCCACCGATGGCGCACTGGTTCATCTTCGACTTGCATCAAAGGGTTTGACGGTTGATCTATCCAATAATCACCCATTTATCCACGGCGATATCTCCTTTATGCATAATGGAACAATTCGCCCAGCATCGAGCATTGAACATCTCGTTGATGCTGATCTTCTTGGACAACTGACTTCAACAACTGATAGCGAACGCTATTTCTTTGCAATTTTGTCTGCAGCGAAGAAGCTGGGGCTCATTGAAGCCATCGCTGCCACAGTCAAGGAAATCGCAAGCACCGCTGATTACTCGGCCATCAACTCAATAACTCTGACTCCAGATTTCTTGATCGCTGTCTGCCAATTCAATGTGGCAGAACAGAGCGAATGGACGGTTCCATTTCACTATGAGCTTCGCTTTACAAAGGAAGATGGTGCTATCAAAGTGGCATCAACCGGATGGGGCCATGACGATTGGACTCCATTGACCAACGGCAAGATGCTTGTGGTTAATCGCGCAGATCTTTCATACAAAATTCTAGATATTTAGAGCACCCCTTATGTCGCGAACGTATACAGTCGAAACTTACGGCTGCCAGATGAATGTCCATGATTCTGAACGAATTGCGGGATTACTCGATGCAGCGGGTTTTATTCCAGCCGCATCAGGTACACAGGCGGATATTGTGGTCTTTAATACTTGTGCTGTTCGCGAGAATGCTGATAACAAACTTTATGGAAATCTCTCTTTTCTCGCGCCAATTAAAAAAGCGAATCCGACAATGCAGATTGCAGTGGGTGGATGTCTAGCCCAGAAAGATCAGGCAATCATTCTAAAGAAAGCACCGTATGTCGATGTCGTCTTCGGCACTCATAACGTTGGTTCGCTGCCAGTTTTACTCGAGAGAGCACGCATTGAAGAAGAATCGCAGATTGAAATCCTTGAGTCTCTAGAGCACTTCCCATCGACACTTCCAGCCCGCAGATTCTCTGCATTTTCTTCGTGGGTATCAATCTCCGTCGGTTGCAATAACACCTGTACTTTCTGCATCGTTCCAGCGCTTCGAGGTATTGAGAAAGATCGCCCCATGGCCGATGTCCTGAATGAAGTGCGAGCATTGGTTGATCAAGGTGTTATCGAAATTACTTTATTGGGGCAAAACGTAAATGCATATGGCGTCGGGCTCGGTGAGCGAGGAGCTTTTGCAAAGATTCTCAGAGAGGTTGCAGCTATTGCTGGTTTAGAACGCCTGCGCTTCATGTCACCGCATCCGAGAGATTTCACCGACGATGTCATCGAAGTCATGGCAACGACTCCTGTGGTGATGCCGCACCTTCATATGCCTCTTCAGTCAGGCTCTGACTCAATCCTTGCCTCGATGCGTAGGTCATATAGAAGTGATCGCTATTTGGGAATTTTGGATCGGGTACGTAGCCAGATCCCGCACGCGATGATCACCACTGACATTATTGTCGGTTTCCCTGGTGAAACAGAAAGTGATTTCCAAGCAACGCTAGATGTTGCAACGCAAGCACGTTTTGCTGCGGCCTACACATATAAGTATTCGATTCGTCCCGGAACGCCGGCTGGTGAGATGACAAACCAAGTACCCGAAGATGTTGTTGGAGAGCGGTACACGAGACTTCATGAACACCAACAGAAGATTTCACTCTCAGTAAATCAAGAAGCAATTGGCACTCAACACCGAATTTTAGTCACTGAGGTTGAAGGTAGGCGAGATGCCATTCAGTCTCGCCTTACAGGTCGGTCAGAAGATTTTCGCCTTGTGCACTTTGATAACTCAAGCCTTGCGCGTCCAGGGGACTTCGTCGAAGTCGAGATTACTGACGCATCTGCTCACTACTTGATTGGGCGAGAGCTTTCTCATACGAAATCTCGTGGGGGAGATGCGCATGCGCGCCGTACGGGCGAAAGTGTGCAAACACCAGGAGTAATGCTCGGTATTCCAACTGTCGTCAAGGCAAAGGTCTAAATGCGCACAATCATTATCTGCGGCGCAACGGCTACTGGAAAGAGCGATCTTGCGGTTTCACTTGCTAAAGAAATTGATGCAGAAATTGTTAATGCTGACTCTATGCAAGTCTATGAAGGCATGGATATCGGGACGGCAAAGTTATCTGTACCGGAGCGAGGCGGAGTTCCACATCATCTCCTGGATGCTCTCTCAGTCCGTCAAGATTCAACAGTGGCTTGGTACCAAGAGGCCGCACGCACAGTCATTGATCAAATCCATCAGCGTGGCAAGGACGCCATTATCGTCGGAGGTACTGGCCTGTACATCAAAGCGATCGTTGATGATTTGAATTTTCCGGATACAGATCCAGTGATTCGCTCTCGCCTAGAACTCGAGGCCATCGAACAAGGCGCTGCAGCTCTCTTTGCCCGATTGGAAAAACTTGATCCAGCCGCAGCTCTTGCCATTGATCGTGCGAATACACGTCGCATCGTGAGAGCACTCGAGGTTATCGAAATTACTGGTCAACCATTTACCGCCAACCTTCCTCGCCAAGAGAGTTCTCGCTATCCCGATGCACTTCACTTTGGGCTGAGCCAAGATCGAGAAAGCTTGGATATTCGAGTAAGCAATCGCGTGGATGCAATGTGGGACGCTGGTCTTGTCGCCGAGGTAGAAGGCTTAGTTGTCACCGGGTTACGCGAAGGTGTTACGGCGCAGAAGGCACTTGGATATGCCCAAGTTCTTCAGATGATGGACGGATTGCTTTCATCCGACGAAGCCCGCGAAGAGACCAAGCGAGTCACACGTCAATACATTAGGCGCCAAGACACCTGGTTCTCTCGTGATAATCGCCTCCATTGGCTTGGTCACTATGAAAATCGTCTCGAAAAAATCCTCACAAGGATAAACTCGTAACGTTATGAATACTCCTGTTATTGCCACTTACGGCCACGGCACCGAAAATGACTTTGTCATCATCTTCGATCCACTTGAAGAAGTTTCGCTTACCTCCGATCAAGTAGCCAGCATGTGTAATCGCGCTCACGGGATAGGCGCAGATGGAGTTATTCGAATTACTCGCCCTGGCGGCAAGTGGTTTATGGATTACAGAAATGCTGACGGGTCAATAGCAGAGATGTGCGGTAACGGAATCCGTGTGATGGCACGTTATCTCGTTGCTCACGGTCATCAAGGTGAAGGGCTTTTCCCAATACAAACTCGTGATGGTGCCAAATTCCTACGTGTTCCAGCAGAGGGAGATATTTCCGTGAACATGGGACAGGTTAGCGATGAGGGCGATGTCGTTACAGTTGTTGCCAATGATCAGCAATATTCAGCTCGCCATATAAGTATAGGAAATCCTCACGCAGTTGCATTTCTCGATGACTTAGACACTGTTGGTTCGCTGGCAGATGCACCAGTGGTTATGCCAGCATCTGTCTATCCAGAGGGCGTCAATATTGAGTTTGTTGAGATTGAATCTCCTGACACTCTGATTATGCGGGTACACGAGCGAGGTAGCGGAGAGACTCGGTCATGTGGCACAGGAACATGTGCCGTTGCCCTCGCTGCAACAATTCATACGCGCGGACAATTGCCAGCGCGTTGGATTATTAAGCCTCCCGGAGGAACTTTGATTGTTGATATAGATGGCCATTCGAATGCGACTTTGACTGGACCGGCAGAGCTCATCAAGGATTATGACGTGACAAGTTATCTCGCCATATGACGAGTGAGACTCCTGACCAGAGAGAACTTCGATTCGAAGAGTTATTGCGCGAAAGTGCGCGTGCTGCTGCCGACTACGATGCTTCTGAAGAAGAGATTGATCATGGCGCAGCTCAGGAACTATCGGAGCGTCAAGCGCTTCGCCGTGTCAAAGGATTCTCCACCCAGTTACAAGATATCTCTGAGGCAGAATATCGAGAACTTCAACTCGAACGTGTAGTCCTTGTCGGTGTATGGACTGAAGGATCAATTGAGAGCGCAGAAAATTCTCTCGCCGAACTCAAAGCTTTAGCAGAAACAGCGGGATCTGAAGTGTTAGAGGGACTCATTCAACGTAGAGATAAGCCAGATCCTGCGACATATATTGGTTCAGGAAAAGTTATCGAACTCAAAGAAGTTGTGAGATCAACGGGGGCAGATACCGTTATTTGTGATGGCGAGCTCTCTCCATCTCAATTGCGTCAGCTTGAAGATAAGTTGAAGGTCAAGGTTGTAGATCGCACCGCACTCATCTTGGATATCTTCGCTCAACATGCAAAGAGTCGTGAAGGAAAAGCTCAAGTAGAACTTGCTCAGATTGCTTATCTACTTCCGCGATTGCGCGGATGGGGAGATTCTCTCTCTCGACAAGTTGGTGGTCGAGCAGCAGGTGGTGCCGGTATCGGCGGTCGTGGACCTGGTGAGACGAAGATTGAGACAGATAGACGTCGAATCCGCGACAAGATGGCGAAATTGCGACGCGAGATCGCAGAGATGAAAGTTTCACGCGATACCAAAAGACAAGAGCGTAGACGCCACAATATTCCTTCGGTTGCGATCGCCGGTTATACCAATGCTGGCAAATCATCGCTCCTTAATAAATTGACCGATGCAGGCGTCTTAGTTGAGAACGCACTCTTCGCAACACTTGACCCAACTGTACGTAAGACGCAAACTACTGAGGGTCGCATCTACACACTGACAGATACCGTAGGTTTTGTTCGCCATCTGCCACATCAACTTGTGGATGCCTTTAAATCGACTCTCGAAGAAGTTTCGGGTGCGGATCTAATTGTTCATGTAGTTGATGGTTCACATCCGGATCCTTCAGAGCATATTCGAGCCGTCAGGCAAGTCATCACCGAAATCGGCGGAGCGCATATCCCCGAAATCATTGCGATCAATAAAGTCGATATTGCGGATCCAGAAGTTGTGATGAATCTGTTGCGAACAGAGAAGAATGCCTACGCATTCTCTGTTCGCACAGGATTTGGAATCGATGGACTTCTTCACGCTATTGAAAAGTCTTTGCCGCACCCACAGATAGAAATCAACTGTGTGATTCCATATGATCGAGGAGATCTGGTCAGTGCAATTCATGAGCATGGCGAGATCATCTCTGAGCTCTATGTAGAGGCTGGCACTCAAATTCACGCCAGAGTTGATGCTGGACTATCACAGGCAATTGCAGCGGTGGTTAGTCTCGACACATCTGGGGAATAAATCCGACACGCCCGCGGTTACATTGTCTATTCCACCCTTTTTGGGCCATGATGCGCCCGTGGCCAGAACTTCCGGCGCGAGCGAGAATTAAAGATAGAGAGAGCGAGGTGATGAGACCGTGGCAACCGATTACGACACACCCAGAAAAACTGACGAAGAGCTTCACGAAGAATCACTAGAAGAGCTCAAAGCTCAACGCGTTGATGCCCAATCTGGTCAAATCGATGTAGATGAGGCAGAAGCTGCTGAAAATCTTGAACTCCCAGGCGCTGATTTATCTGGCGAAGAACTCTCTGTTCGCGTTGTACCTAAGCAAGAGGATGAGTTCACCTGTTCACGTTGTTTCTTGATTCACCACATCACTCAACTCGCTAAGGGTGAAGGCGCCAAAGCTGTTTGCAAGGAATGCTCTTAACTTTTCTTTAACGCTTTCGCTAATTCATCTCCACGCTTACTCGTCACTAACCAATACGGGGTTTGATCCCTGCCATCAACAATTGCAATTTTGACTCCGTGAGCCGTCCAGAATCGAATAGCCAAATAAGCTGCGGGGTCTGCCTCGCGCGTGCGTTGCAGGGACATCTGTGCGGGCGTCAACACATTCACATCACCGCAGAATTTCCTCTCGATATGTGCCTTACCCACACGCAATTCATGATCATCAATTTCAACAACCAGTGTTGAGGTGAAGTAGATCAAAACAGTAGCTGCGGTTAAGAATGCCATCACTACCGCTGCGATCATCGTAGTCATGGCAGCCCAGATTGCGATCCCGAGAGAGAGGGCGAGAAAGTAGATAAACGCCATCAACCAGAGTGGTGGGCGGATAACCTCACGGAAATTGATTAATCTCTCACTCATAGCGATACCGTATAGGAAGATCGAGAGAGTAAAGTGGAGCCATGACAAGAGTGGCAAGCACAACACCACCCGAGGGAGCCATTCTTCCCGAACGACATCCTCTAGCTCCCGAGGAGGGATCACAGATCCCATCTCACTTTGGACATTGTTTTGGTTGCGGTCAATTACATCCCACAGGATTGCATCTGATCGCACACGCTGGAGCTGCACTCGATCTCACCGCAGAATTTACAGTTACGGAAAATCATCAGGGCGCACCAGGACTTGCCCATGGTGGTTTGCTTTCACTCGCATTCGATGAAGCGCTCGGAAAGTTAATGTGGCTCATTCGTTCTCCAGCCGTCACGGGTCGGCTAGAAACTGATTTTATGAAACCTGTTCCGATTGGAACAACGCTTCACATCTCAGCCCAAATCACAGGACAGATGAAGCGAAAGGTGTATACAGAGGCTGTAGGTCGCCTCAACGGTCCCGATGGAGATATTGCTGTGCGGGCTGCAGCGCTCTTTGTCATCGTTCCCATGAGCCACTTTATGTCTAACGCTCCAGCGGAATACCTTGAGTACATAAAAAAATCTCCAGAGTTACTCGCTTTTGTCGATCCCGATTTTGAGATAAATCCATGAGCTCAGTTGAAGTTTTGATCACTCGTTTAGACCCCGATCTTCCGCTTCCACGGTATGCCAAGGGAGGAGATGCAGGTGCTGACATCGTCTCTCGTATAGACATCACCCTGGCACCAGGGGAGCGAGCATTGGTTCCAACAGGAATCGCAATTGCGCTACCTGATGGATATGTCGCACTGGTTCATCCACGATCAGGACTGGCAATTAAACATGGAGTAACCATGGTGAACGCACCCGGAACAGTCGATGCTGGGTACAGAGGTGAATTGCAGTGTATTTTGATCAATCACGACAAGAACGAATCTGTTTCATTTAAGCGCGGAGATCGCATTGCTCAATTAGTTATTCAAAAAGTTGAGCGTGCAGAATTTGTTGAAGTACGCGAACTGCCTGGTTCAGGTCGCGGATCTGGTGGCTTCGGATCAACGGGGCGTTCATGAGCGAAATATCTGGAGATAAAGAGAAAATTCTTTCCGCAGTTGGTGGCAAGAAAGGTCTTATTGATGCGGGTTTTCCTGCCCTAGTTTTTCTTATCTCATTTAACATCACTAAAGATCTATGGAATTCCCTCATTGCATCAATCGTTATCTCAGCCATCTTGACGATTATTCGCCTTGCGAAGAAAGATACGATTCAGCACGCACTCTCAGGTTTTATCGGAACACTAATTTCTGCATGGTTTGCCAACACCACGGGTAATCCAAGCGATCTTTTTGTTCCAAAGTTTTTAGTTAATCTTGCTTATGGAACCTTGTTTCTTATTGGCAATCTTGCCCGTTGGCCGATCCTTGGTTTAATGCTTGGGCCAATCCTTGGGGAAAATCTAGCGTGGCGAAAAGATCCAGTTCGAAGAGCGGCCTACATTCGGGCTGGCTGGATTTTTATAGTGCTCTTTTTCGGCCGTCTTGCAATACAGGTACCTATCTACTTTTCAGATAACGTCAATCTTTTGGGAACTGTCAATTTGGCGATGGGGACTCCGCTCTATATTGCGGCCGCGTATCTAGCGTGGTTAGTGCTCAAGGATGTACCAAAAACTATTCCTCCAAAGGTCGAGGAAGAAACGAACTAGCTCTTAATAAAGCAATCTTTAATGAGAGCCTCAGCGGCGGCAGAAGCTACAAAGAGCAACTCATCTCCAGCGCTAAAAACATCGGCTGCTGTCGGAGCAAACACTCTGCCATCGCGAACGATCGCGGCAAGGGATGCATCCTGTGGAAGTTCAATCTCTTCTACCGTCTTTCCGATGCAGCTTGAAGAATCTGGAAGTGTAAGTTCGACTAGGTTTGCTTGACCTTTTCTAAAGCTGAAGAGGCGAACCACATCACCGACGCTTACAGCCTCTTCGACGAGAGCTGAAATGATGCGGGGAGTGGATACTGCAACATCTACACCCCATGATGAATCAAACATCCACTCATTCTTTGGATGATTGATGCGGGCAACCACGCGAGGAACCCCATATTCAGTCTTTGCAAGAAGTGAAGCAACAAGATTTACTTTGTCATCACCAGTTGCTGCAACCATAACTTGTGCGTTGCCGAGAGCTGCCTTATCCAATGATGTGATCTCACATGCATCAGCCATCAACCATTCAGCATCGGGGACAGAGTCCATTTTCAGCGCCTTGGGATCGCGATCAATAAGAAGGACTTGGTGACCGTTGTCAAGAAGTTCTCGAGCGATAGCTCGACCCACATTTCCTGCTCCCGCAATCGCAATTCTCATGAGCGCTCCGCGGGTTCTTTAGCCAAGATTGCTTCAACTTCTGCAACGCGGGCAGTTTCAATAATCATATGAAGGAGGTCGCCTTCCTGAAGCACAGTGTGTTCATTTGGAACAAGGCCTTCAGCCAAACGAGTAAGGAATGCGACACGAGCACTTGTTGAATGTTCGATTTCTGTGATGGGCATACCAAGCCAGTTGGTGTGCGGATGCACTTCAGCGAGCTCGATTGTTCCCGTCGCGTCGCGCCATTCGCTACGAGAACCTTCCGGAACTAGGCGACGCATAATCTGATCAGTTGCCCAGATAACTGTTGCTACGGTTGGAATACCAAGACGCTGATAAATCTCAGCACGTCCCGGATCATAAATTCGAGCAACAACATTGCCAACACCGTATGTTTCGCGTGCAACGCGTGCTGCCAAAATATTTGAATTATCGCCATTGCTTACCGCCGCAAAGGCATCCGCAGTCTCAATCCCTGCTTCGAGGAGCGTGTCTCGATCAAAACCTATGCCGCTAATTGTGCGACCCTTGAAATCGGGACCTAATCGACGGAATGCCTCACGTGATTGATCGATGATTGAGACGGTATGCCCAAGCTCTTCAAGTTCGGTCGCCAAAGAGGAACCGACTCGACCGCAACCCATGATGACTACGTGCACGGGACATAACTTACCCCCTTAGGCTTACCTTTATGACATCCTCGCCTCGCGCCGTCCTTTCCGCGGGCCAAATAATTCGGGTCACGATTGAGAAAGTCGCCCATGGCGGACACTTCATCGCCCGCTACGAAGGTGCAGTCATTTTTGTTCGCCATGGTTTACCAGGCGAAGTCGTGGATGTGGCAATCACAAGTGTGGGCTCTTCATTTAACCGTGGAGATGTTGTTGCCGTCATCGAACCTTCACCTGATCGAGTGGAGGCACCTTGCCGATATGCCAATCGCAATGGATGCGGTGGCTGTGATTTTCAGCATGTAGAAATATCCGCGCAGCGAAAGCTTAAAGAGGATGTGATCACCGAACAGTTTGCGCGAATAGCAAAGATGGATATTCGAGTAAACGTTGAAGAAGTTTCGCCCTCTTTGGGTTGGCGCACTCAAGCCACAATTGGAAGCGATAAGCAGGGGAGAGCTGGGTTCTACGCTTCACGCACAAACACGATTATGGCAATCGATGATTGCGCAGTTCTTCACCCTGCACTCGGCTACTCCGCAATTGCGGCTCAAAGTTGGGAGCCAGGTGCCCGTATTCAAGTCAGCTCCTCTACTGACGGATCTACTCGTTTAGTTTCTGGTGATGTAATCAATGGTCAAGAAATTCAAAGTTATGAAGTAAATGGGAAGAGTTACAAAGTTAGCCCTGATTCATTTTGGCAGAGCAATGTCAATGCACCCAAAGTTCTCGTTGAGTGTGTCTCTGAATTTGCGGAAGTTCGTACTGGTGATCATGTGTTAGATCTCTATGGTGGAGTAGGACTATTCGCATTACAACTTCATGAAGCAATCGGTGCTGGCGGTAGAATTGATTTAGTTGAAGGAAGCAAGAGCGCTACTGCAGATGCTGCGGTTAACTTTAATGGTGCGCAAAATGTGAAGATTCATACAGGTGATGTTGAGAAAATTCTTCCACGTTTCTCTCGTGCAGATGTAGTTATTCTTGATCCACCTCGCGACGGCGCAAAGAAGAATGTGATTTCCAGTTTGGTTGCATGCAAGCCCCGAACAATCGTTTATGTGGCGTGCGATCCAGCTGCGTTGGCCAGAGATAGCGCTCTGCTCCGTGACGCCAATTACACTCTCGTGAAAATCCGCGCATTTGACCTCTTCCCAATGACTCATCACATCGAGTGCGTTGCCCTCTTTACTCCCACTGCGGTATCTTGACCCCATGAGTAAGAATTCATTGGGTAGAAAGAGAAATCTCACCGTAGGCGGCAAAGATTTTGAAATCTTTGATATCAACGGGATCGAAGGCGCATCAGATCTTCCGTTCTCCCTCAAGATTCTTCTGGAAAATCTCCTGCGCACCGAAGATGGCGCAAACATTACGGCTGACCACATCAAGGCTCTGGCTCAGTGGGATCCATCGATCGAGCCAGATACTGAAATTCAATTTACTCCAGCGCGTGTAGTGATGCAGGACTTCACCGGAGTTCCATGCGTTGTTGACCTCGCAACCATGCGTGAAGCGATCGTTGAACTAGGCGGAGATGCTTCGAAGGTAAATCCACTGGCACCGGCTGAGCTTGTGATCGACCACTCCGTAATTGCTGATCGCTTTGGAACCCTAGATTCTTTTGAGCAGAACACAGATATTGAATACGAGCGTAACCGAGAGCGCTATCGCTTCTTGCGATGGGGCCAGGGAGCTTTTGATGAGTTCAAGGTAGTTCCGCCAGGAACAGGAATTGTTCACCAAGTTAATATTGAATTTTTAGCTCGCGTTGTGATGACTCGAACTTTTAACGGAGTACTGCGCGCTTATCCAGATACAGTCGTGGGCACTGACTCGCACACAACAATGGTGAACGGACTTGGCGTACTTGGATGGGGCGTTGGCGGAATCGAGGCCGAAGCAGCACTTCTCGGCCAACCAGTCTCGATGTTGATTCCTCGTGTAGTTGGATTCAAACTCAGCGGAGAGTTGCCAATCGGAACTACGGCGACAGATCTTGCACTCACAATCACTCAGATGTTGCGAAAGCACGGTGTAGTTGGCAAGTTTGTAGAGTTCTATGGTCCAGGAGTTGTCAGCGTTCCGATGGCTAACCGCGCAACGATTGGAAATATGAGCCCTGAGTACGGTTCTACCTGCGCAATCTTCCCAATTGATGAAGAGACACTGCGCTACCTACGTCTTACAGGGCGCAATGAAGATCAAGTAGCTCTTGTTGAGGCTTATGCGAAAACTCAGGGACTCTGGCACGATCCTTCATCATCACCTCGTTTCTCAGAACACATTGAACTCGATCTCTCGACAGTTGTTCCATCTATCGCAGGCCCTAAGCGCCCACAAGATCGCATCTCACTTTCAGAATCAAAGAGCGCATTTGAAAAGATTTTGCCAACCTACTTCACTGAAAAGACTGGAAAGTCTGCATACCCTGCCAAGGTTGGGGAGCATCAGACGACTGTGAAGAACGGCGATGTTGTTATTGCCTCAATTACTTCGTGTACAAATACGTCTAATCCATCGGTAATGATTGGTGCTGCTCTGCTTGCCAAAAAAGCGGTGGAAAAGGGACTTACTTCAAAGCCATGGGTAAAGACAACACTTGCGCCAGGGTCGAAAGTTGTCACAGATTATTACGATCGAGCTGGACTCACTACCTACATGCAGGCTCTAGGTTTCCATCTCGTTGGCTACGGATGCGTTACCTGTATCGGTAACTCTGGTCCGCTTCCAACTGAAATCAGCAAGGCGATCAACGAAAATGATTTAGCTGTGACAGCCGTCCTCTCAGGTAATCGAAACTTTGAGGGCCGTATCAGCCCTGATGTGAAGATGAACTACTTGGCATCGCCTCCGCTAGTGGTTGCATATGCACTTGCGGGCACTATGAATCATGACTTCGAAAATGATTCACTCGGTAATGATAAAGAGGGAAATCCAGTTCTTCTTAAAGATATCTGGCCGTCTGCGCAGGAAATTCAAGATGTGATCGATGCATCGATCTCATCTGCCATGTTTACTAAAGATTATGCGAGCGTCTTTGACGGTGATCATCGTTGGAAGTCACTCGATACACCAACAGGAAATACTTTTGAGTGGGATGCACAGTCGACATATGTCCGTAAGCCTCCATACTTTGAAAATATGCCTGCAACTCCAACTCCAGTTGTTGATATTTCAGGAGCACGCGTTCTGGCAATCCTGGGTGATTCTGTGACAACCGATCACATCTCACCAGCAGGAAATATCAAGGCCGATTCTCCAGCCGGCAAGTATTTAGAGGCGCACGGAGTAGTCCGCAACGATTTCAACTCATATGGATCTCGCCGCGGAAATCATGAAGTAATGATTCGCGGAACTTTTGCCAATATTCGCCTTAAGAATCTACTTCTTGATGGCGTTGAAGGTGGCTTCACACGCAATTTCCTTGATGGCGGATCGCAATCAACTATTTATGACGCTTCAATGGCCTATCAGGAAGCCGGAATTCCACTCGTAATTCTTGCAGGTAAAGAGTACGGCTCAGGTTCCTCACGTGACTGGGCTGCAAAAGGAACCGCACTCCTTGGAGTTCGAGCTGTTATCGCAGAAAGCTTCGAACGCATTCACCGTTCGAATCTCATTGGAATGGGTGTTCTGCCGCTGCAGTTTATCGAAGGCCAGAGCGCTGCAACCCTTGGACTTAAGGGCGATGAAACTTTTGCAATCTCTGGAATCACAGCCCTCAATACAGGGGGAGTGCCAAAGGAAGTCACTGTCACTGCCGGTGCGATCACCTTCAAGGCGAAGGTTCGAATTGATACACCAGGTGAGGCAGATTATTACCGCCACGGTGGAATTATGCAGTTCGTCCTACGTCAATTGCTTGGGTGATCTAGAATCTCTCGTGTGATCGAGTCAATCAAGGGCCCACAGGACATCAAGGGGCTAAGCCAGGATGAGCTTGTCTTGCTGGCACAAGAGATTCGCACATTCCTTATTGAAAAAGTTTCGAAGTCAGGCGGACACTTAGGTCCCAACCTCGGCGTTGTAGAACTGACGATGGCAATTCACCGCATCTTTGATTCACCGCGCGATGTGATTCTCTTTGATACGGGCCATCAGTCATATGTTCATAAGATTGTGACAGGTCGAGCCGGCGATTTCGATTTACTGCGTCAACGCGGTGGAATAGCTGGATATCCCAATCGCAGCGAGAGTGAACACGATGTTATAGAAAACTCTCATGCATCGACAGCGCTTTCATGGGGTGACGGAATATCTCGAGGTTTCTCAATTACCGGGCAAGACGATCGCAGCGTCGTAGTGGTTGTTGGCGATGGCGCGCTGACGGGTGGAATGTCTTGGGAGGCTCTGAATAACATCGCCGCGGCTAAAGACCGCAATTTAGTTTTGGTTGTTAATGACAACGAGCGTTCATACTCACCAACTATCGGTGGAGTTGCGACATACCTTTCGACCTTGCGCGTCACGCAAGGCTATGAGCGTTTTCTTGACTGGGGCAAAGAAGTTTTACATAAAACTCCTGTGGTTGGTGCCCCAATTTATGAAACATTGCACGGAGTGAAGAAGGGCATTAAAGATATCGTCGCCCCTCAAGGAATGTTTGAAGATTTAGGTTTGAAATACCTAGGACCTATTGATGGTCACGACTTTGTAGCACTCGAGAAAGCCCTTGCTCAGGCAAAACAGTTTGGTGAGCCAGTTTTGGTCCACGTGATTACAGAAAAAGGCCGCGGGCATCAACCTGCGATCGAGGATGAAGCTGAAAAATTCCACGCTGTTGGCGTTGTTGATCCAGCCACGGGTGTTCCAATTACAAAGAGCGCTAAGTCCTGGACCAAAGTCTTCTCTGACGAATTGGTTGAAATTGGTGGAGAGCGTGAAGATATCGTTGCGATAACCGCAGCGATGCTTGGCCCAACTGGCCTTGATAAGTTTGCGGCGGCTTTTCCTGAGCGCACTATCGATGTCGGAATCGCCGAACAGCATGCCGTTACAAGTGCTGCAGGTATGGCATTTGCGGGTTTACACCCAATTGTTGCGGTGTACTCGACCTTCCTTAACCGTGCCTTCGATCAACTTCTCTTAGACGTTGCACTGCATAAGGCTGGAGTTACATTTGTTCTTGACCGTGCCGGAATTACTGGTGACGATGGACCATCTCACCACGGTATCTGGGACATGGCACTTACTGGAATTGTTCCTACACTTCACTTGGCAGCGCCCCGTGACAGCGCACGCCTCAAGGAAGTTCTTCGTGAGGCAATCTCAATTAACGACGCACCAACGGTGATTCGCTTTCCTAAGGGCGCTGTACCTGCAGATATTCCAGCCTTTGAACGTCGTGATGGAATCGATGTTCTCTACCGCGGTGAGAGTGCAGATGTACTTCTTATCAGCGTTGGAGCAATGGCAACAATGGCGGTCGAGGCAGCTTCTCAGGCATATCGCGAGGGCGTTGGCGTTACAGTGATCGATCCGCGTTGGGTGAAGCCACTTCCTAAGTCTCTGATCACAATGGCTGATCGCTATAAGAGCGTCGTCGTTGTGGAAGATGGAATCTCGCACGGCGGAATAGCGAGTGCTCTCTCTGAAATGTTTAGAAGTGCAGGACTTGATACCCCAATCCACTCAATCGGCGTACCGCTGACTTTCATCGAACATTCTAAGCGCACAGAAATTCTCAGCGATCTCGGAATTACTTCACAGAATATTGCCCGTGAAATCGTGGAATGGTCGAGCTCTACTTTGAAGGCAGAGATGCCACTCCCGCAGGATGAAAACGAGAACCGCAGACAGAATCGCTGATTCCTTCGCGATCTAGGTACGGCAAGATTCCACCCAAGTGCATTGGCCATCCAGCGCCCATCAACATACAGAGATCGATCTCAGCAGGTGTCGAAACAACTCCTTCATCGAGCATCATGCGAGCCTCTTCAGCTAAAGCATTGAGTGCGCGAATTCGAACTTGTTCTGCCGTTGATGGCTTGTCACCTTTATGAATAAGTGCAACGGCTGCAGGGTTTGCAATAACAGAGCCATCCTCTGATTTGATGTAGAAGGTCTTAACTCCTTCTTTAACCATCGCTTCCATAGTGGGGGAGATGCGATAGCGAGGACCAAGATTTTCATGAAGAGTCTTTGCAACATGCAGACCAACTCCTGGACCAACAAGGCCAAGAAGTTCGAATGGAGACATTGGGAATCCGATTGCTCGCATCGCATTATCGGCAACCTCTGGAGAAGTACCTTCATCGACGGCATCGGTGATCTCACCCATGAAGCGAGTAAGAAGACGGTTGACCACAAATCCTGGAGCATCCTTACAGATGATCATGGTCTTCTTAAGGTCTTTACCGATATTCACCGCTGTAGCAGTAGTGGCGTCATCTGTCTTTGAGGTGCGCGCAATTTCAAGCAGCGGCATCACGGCAACAGGATTGAAGAAGTGGAAGCCCACCACACGCTCTGGATGTTCTAGACCTTCACTCATTCGCTCAACTGAGAGTGAAGAAGTGTTGGTTGCGAGAATGCACTCAGGAGAAACAATCTTCTCTAACTTCTTAAAGAGTTCCTGCTTCAGTGAAAGTTCTTCAAAGATAGCTTCGATAATGAAGTCACAGCCCGCAAAGACGTTCTGGTCGGCAGAGCCGGAGACAAGAAGTGATAGTCGCCCAGCAGATTCTGCACTCATGCGCTTCTTCTCAACTAGTTTCGCTAATTCATTCTTAACCCAAGCGACACCCTTATCTGCGCGTTCTTGGTCAATATCTGTCATAACAACAGGACACTTCAGATTACGAACGAGTAGAAGAGCAAGCTGAGATGCCATAAGTCCAGCGCCAACAACACCGACCTTGCCGACCTTGCGTGCGAGAGCAGCCTTCGGTGCACCTTCAACTTTCTTGCGCTTCTTCTGGATCAGATTAAATGCATAGAGAGATGCGCGAAGCGGATCAGACATGGTCAGATCAGCGAGTGTTTGATCTTCAGCATCAAAGCCAGCTCCACGTGTGGATGTCCGTGAAGCTGCCATAAGTTCGAGCGCTTTCGTTGGGCTTGCAATCTCTGCGCCACCAAACTTCTTGAGAGCGATAGCGCGACCTGTTGCCAGAGCTGAATCCCAAGCAGGATCTTTGCTGTGGTCGATGCGTTCAATCTTTTTTGAACCGTTAAGAACGGATGCAGCAAATGCGATTGACTTTTCGAGGAAGTCAGCTGGTTCGAAGACGCTATCGACAACACCGAGAGCAAGGGCATCCTTAGCTTTCATCATGGTGTTGTTGTTAAGTGCATTTGCAATAATTACTTGCACAGCCTTTTCTGGGCCAATGAGCATTGGCAAGATTGTTGCGCCACCCCAACCAGGAACAAGGCCTAAAAATACTTCAGGTAAAGCTGTAAATGCTGTCGCTGACAGAGTGCGGTACTTGCAGTGCAGTCCTACTTCAAGTCCGCCACCCAGGGCTAAACCATTAATGAATGCAAATGTTGGAATGCCGCACTCATCAAGTCTGCGGAAGACATCGTGTCCTAATTTTCCAATCGCAACAGCTTGAGAGCGATCGCTAAGGAATGAGAGTGCAGAGAGATCTGCTCCTGCCGCAAAGATAAATGGCTTTCCAGTGATTGCGATTGCAGATGGCTTACGTGAGATTGCCTCTGTGATTGCAGCATCAAGTGCCATGAGAGATTGCGGTCCAAATGTGTTGGGACGTGTGTGATCATGTCCGTTATCGAGTGTGATCAGTGCAAGTGATCCTGATGCACCGAAGGCGGATAAATCAACATCACGCACGAGTGCATGAGTGATTACTTCTTCAGGAGCACCTTCTGGAAGAACGATAGTTGTCATGAGTTATGCCTTCTTTCCAAAGTGTGGGTTCTCCCAGATAACGGTTCCGCCCATGCCAAGACCGATGCACATGGTCGTTATTCCATAACGAACATCAGGCTTCTCTTCAAAGGTGCGAGCGAGGTTGAGCATCAGGCGAATACCTGATGAGGCCAATGGGTGTCCGACGGCAATCGCACCACCATATGGATTAACGCGGGCATCATCATCTGCGATTCCAAAGTGATCGAGAAATGCCAACACTTGAATTGCAAATGCTTCGTTTACTTCGAAGGCTCCGATATCGCTGATCGTTAAACCAGCCTTAGCAAGGGCCTTGATAGTTGAGGGGACAGGTCCGTAACCCATGACTTCAGGTTCGACTCCGGCAAAGGCGAAGGTAACCATGCGCGCCTTTACTGGTAGACCAAGTTCAAGAGCTTTTGCTTCATTGGCCAGCAGTGCGGCAGTTGCACCATCGTTAAGGCCAGATGAATTACCAGCAGTTACTCGACCTGCTGGACGAAAAGGAGTTTTGAGTGTTGATAGACCTTCAAGTGTTGTAGTTGGACGTGGTGGCTCATCTACTGTTGCAATTCCCCAACCAAGTTCAGCGCTGCGAGCAGCCGTTGGGATTAGATCACGTTGAATCTTTCCATCAGCGTAAGCCTGAGCAGTTTTCATCTGTGATGCGAGCGCAAATTTATCTGCACGCTCTTTCGTGAGATGTGGAAAGCGATCATGAAGGCGTTCTGCTGTCGCGCCCATGGCGAGTGCATCTTGTTCGACGATGCGCTCTGCGAGAAAACGTGGATTGGGATCTAGTCCATCACCTATTGGATGGTTACCCATATGTTCAACGCCACCGGCAATCGCAATATCGTTTGCGCCCATTGCGATAGAGGCAGCCAATGTTGTGACAGCTGTCATCGCACCCGCGCACCAGCGATCAACTGAATAACCAGGGACAGTATTTGGCAATCCTGCGAGCAAAGATGCGCTTCGTCCTAAGTTCATTCCCTGATCACCGGTCTGTGTTGCAGCTGCGATTGCAACATCGTCGATGGCATCGAGTGGAAGTTGTGGATTGCGCTCGAGTAGTCCACGCATCGCTCGCACCATCAGATCATCGGCGCGAGTTCCGGCATAGAGCGAGCCAGCTTTACCAAAAGGGGTGCGAACTGCATCAACGAGAACAACGGAAGCGCTAGTAGCCATGATTCCAACTTTCATAACGGTGAAGTTGGCTCTAGGTTACTGGTCAGTAATACAAAAGGAAAGAGGCGACGCCTGGTCTCAGATCTGTGAGAGATGAATTACGCAACACTTTTGTTGCGTAATTCCAGCATCTGAAGTACTCTTTTAGCTATGTAGGCCACCTGGGTCTCACCGTTTTTCCGCTACACGAAATAGAAATAGAGGAATTGTGAAGAAATCTGTCTTGGCAGCATCCCTCGGAGCAGCAGCCCTCGTTCTTGGCTCGTTCACCTGGGTTGCAACCCAGTCTGAGAGCGGTAGTCGCGAAGACCAGCAGGTCGAAGAGATCACGATCTACTCTGGCCGCTCTGAGGAATTTATCGCACCTTTCTTAGCTCGTTGGGAGCAGGAGTCGGGGATTACCCTCAATGTTCGCTACGGAGATTCAGCTGAATTAGCGGCGCAAATTTTGGAGGAGGGCAAGAACTCTCCGGCAGATCTCTTTCTCTCCCAGGATGCAGGTTCGTTAGGTGCAGTCGGTGCTGCCGGCCTATTTTCACAGCTACCTACCTCTGTGGGCCAACTTATTGAGAGTCAGTACATTGCTCAAGATCGTTCATGGATCGGTGTAACTGGTCGTGCGCGAGTGTTTGCCTACAACCCAACAGCAGTGACAACGCTTCCGCTGTCGATCACAGATCTGACTAAGAGTATTTATAGAGGAAAGATTGGTATTGCACCAAGTAACGCTTCCTTCCAAGCATTTGTGACCGCACTGATTAACGAAAAGGGCGAAGCTTTTGCGCAGAAGTGGCTTACTGGTCTAAAAAATAACGATGTAAAGATCTACCTTAAGAACAGCGCCATCGTTGAAGCTATTGATCAGGGAGAGATAGATCTAGGTCTTGTAAATCATTATTATCTTTGGGAAGTTTCCACTGCACTTGGAAGAGCGATTAATGTGAAGAATGGCTACTTCACACCAGGAGATATTGGTAATCTGATTAACGTCTCTGGCGCGGGCGTTCTGGCAACCAGTAAGAAGCAGGAGAGTGCGCAAGATTTGATCAATTTTCTGACCTCTGAATCAATCCAGAAGTTATTTGTTGAGCAAACACACGAATATGCACTCATCCCAGGAACATCGTCTCCTCAGGATCTTCCTGATTTGAAGAGCTTCGGTTCGCCCCTGGTTGACCTTGGGCAACTCGCAAATATTCAGAGAACTCAAGACCTTCTCATCAAGGTAGGTCTCTTGTAGTGAAGCAGTTGTGCAGTGAAAACTGAACGAAGACTAAGCTCATTTGGATTGAAGGCTCTCGTCGCAATTGTTCTTGTTCTGATTCTGCAACCCCTGCTCTACTTGGTTATTCGCGCTAGTGAAAAATCCAGTTCGCAGATTCTTTCCTTGCTCACACGTGAGAAAACCATTGAAGTTTTGGTGGTCACCCTTTCCCTGCTAGCGATCGTTGTTTTGGTGAATGTTCTTCTAGGTACTGCCATCGCTGCAGGCTTGCACTATGTGAAGATTCCATACCCACGGCTTTTCCTAGTGGCGACAGTATTGCCCCTTGCCATTCCTTCGTATGTCTTCACCTACACATGGATTGCGCTCTTCCCTTCAATGCAGGGTCTCTGGGCTGCTGCATTCATCCTTGCACTCTCGACTATGCCTTACATGATTCTTACAGTATTTACTGCCTTTCAAAAGATAGATCTCGCCCTCATTGAGGTGGGACGTTCTCTTGGTCTATCTAAAGTTGCCATCTTCTTTCGCATCATCTTGCCGCAAGTGCGACGCAGTATCAGCGCTGGTGCTCTTTTATCAGGCCTCTACGTACTCAGCGACTTTGGCGCGGTTTCGTTGCTTAATGTGGAGACGCTCACTGTATCCATTCAGAATCTATTCAAATCTTCCTACGATCGAGGTGCAGCTTCGATTATTGGAATACTTCTATTCCTTGCTGCTGCCGTCTTCATCTCCTTCGAGACAAGACTCAAGGGAAGAGACTTTGAGACTCGAGGTAATGAAGGGTTTCAAAATTCGATTCGCCGCATAGATAGATCTGCACTGTCGCTACTTACACTAAGCGTTCTTGGTGGTTACATTTTCTGTGCAGCGGCTCTTCCACTCTATGTTTTAGTTTCACGATTCCTCGCAAATCCGACGGCGGTTGCAGTATCGGATCTTGTTACGGCTGCTGCTTCAACAGTGAGCGTTGCGGCCCTTGGTGCAATCGTTGCCTTTGCTCTATCGCTACCGTTGGCGTTCTTGATTTCACAAGGCAAGGGAAGGTTTGCAACCTTCTCTGAAAAATCGATTCTTATTTCACACGCCCTCCCAGGAGTCGTTGTTGGATTAGCTCTAGTCTCCTTTGGCTCTCGTTTGGGTGGGCTGTATCAATCGATTTACCTACTCGCCTTTGCATATGCGGTCTTATTTCTGGCTAAATCTGTCGCGTCCACCTCAAGTTCGCTGGCACTTGTCTCACCACAGCTCAAAGAAGTTGCCGCCACTCTCGGAAAAAGTAGATCAAAAATCGCAACCGAAGTTGTATTTCCCATTGCGCTACCAAGCATGTCTCTAGGAGTTCTCTTGGTATTTCTCACAGCAATGAAAGAGCTTCCTGCAACATTGATGCTCAGGCCAACAGGCATGGATACTTTGGCAACACAGATCTGGAGCGCTGCCTCAATCAGTCGATTTAATGAGGCCGCTCCGTATGCATTAATATTGGTGGTAATTGCAGCAATTCCTACATTTATCCTCACTCTACCTCGCACCAGCAGTCGAGAAGATGCGGAAAATGAAAACGAGAAGAAGGTGAGGTTTCTTTAAATGACCTCTCTTAGCATTTCTCATCTCACCGTAAAATTTGGTAATCGTGAAATAATCTCGGATCTCTCTTTAGAATTAGGCGAGGGCGAGATTGCATCGCTTCTTGGCCCATCTGGATGCGGAAAGACAACACTTCTCCGTGCGATTGCAGGGTTGATCCAACCGAACAGTGGGACTATTCGATTTGGTTCTCAACTAGTTGGTGTTTCTTCAGTTGTCTTGCCACCAAGTAAGCGCGGAACTGGTTACGTTCCCCAACAAGGTGCACTCTTCCCACATCTGTCTGTCGCCAAGAATGTTTCTTTCGGTCTCGATCGCGCGCAATATTCAAAGAGTCAAATCTCTGAAATAACTGCAGAGATGATTTCGTTGATTGGTATGAGTGGATTAGAAGATCGCATGCCGTATCAAGTTTCTGGTGGTCAGCAAATGAGAGTTGCTCTAGCGCGCGCACTCGCCATTAAACCTAAATTGATTCTTCTCGATGAACCGTTTGCTGCCCTTGATGCCGCCTTGCGAGATGAGCTGCGCACAGAAGTAATTGGATTACTTCGCTCACTTGGTTCGACTGCACTCTTGGTCACACACGACCGTGAGGAAGCACTTGTCTCGTCCGATCGTGTGATTTTAATGCGCGATGGTCAGGTCGCACAGAGTGGTACTCCTGAAGAAGTCTACGAGACGCCCAATTCCGCTGAGATTGCAGCCAGTACAGGGGATGTGTTGACTCTGCCAGCCCTCAAATCAGATTCAGGAGCTATTGAATATCCGCTCTCTGCATCTGGCGCTTCAATGAGTGACAGTCAATCAGGTTATGTAGTGATTAGACCCGAGGAGATTCGAGTCTCAAGCACTATCGGAGATGGCCAAGAAGGTGTGCTGACACATATTGATTACTATGGACATGATGCGATGCTGACTGTTGATTTAAATAGTTCACACATAATCGTTCGAGCACGTGTTGCGGGTCCAGCAGAATTTAGCGTTGGCCAAAAGGTTTACCTGGAACATCTTGGACCAGTTAGATACTTTTCTCTTCGCTAGGTTCTTCCTGACCAGGTTCATCTGGCTGTGAGATTTCTACTGGCTCTAAAGGTTCTCTCTCCAAGAGCGCTGATTCAAGGATTGTTACCGCAATTTCACGTTGCCAGGGGCGAGCACCTAACTCTGTGAGTGCTTGATCGACATTGCCGGTCGGAGAGTTCCAACAGATTCTGCGAACATGCTCAGGTGAAATCATATTCTCGAGTGGAATAGATAGCTCCTCCGCCCGAAGTGAAAGATTATGTCTAGCATGCGTAAGTGCGGCATAACGCAATGGATACTTTTCTCGCCACACTTTTACCGGCGGAAGCGCATCACTCGCGGCTCGAACCGGTGGAAGATCATCTTCGGCCAGCGCGCGAGCTGATGCGATTGCACTGATCCAACGTGGAGCATGTTCTAACCAGCGCGCACGTAAACCGATAGGTCGCAATACCTTCTCAAGATGTTTCTTGTTTTCAAAGAGTGCATCATCTGTGACAGCCATCGCCAAGGCAGAGATCGCCGCATCAGAGAGTAATCGACCGGGAGAAACATCAAGTTCTTTCCCGAGTTCATAACGCGATTCCCACAAGAATTTAACAACTGCAAGTTGTCGTCGTTTTTTAATTTGGTGCATGCCAGAAGTTCTACGCCAAGGGTCTACACGTGGGGGAGGTGGAGGCGCAGCCAAAATGGCTGCAAACTCTTGCTCTGCCCAGTGTGATTTATCTGCAGCCTCAAGTAGTGCATCAACCTCATCGCGCAATTCAACAAGAAGTTCAACATCAAGTGCTGCGTAGTTAAGCCAATCTTTTGGGAGCGGCCGAGTTGACCAATCTACTGCTGAGTGTTCTTTGGCTAGTGAAACTGCTAGTAGAGATTCTAAGAGTGGACCAAGTCCCACACGCGGTAGCCCTGCTAAACGTCCTCCGAGTTCTGTATCAAAGAGGCGCACTGGATTGATACCAACTTCGCGCAGGCACGGTAGATCTTGTGTACTAGCATGAAGAATAACTTCATCTGTTGCAAGAAGATCGTTGAGTTCTGCAAAAAGTCGATGGCCTGGCCCAAATGGAATTGGATCAAGCAAATGTAGTCCGCCACCATTTCTTGCGATTTGAATGAGATAGGCGCGGGAACTGAATTTATAACCACTTGCGCGTTCTGCATCCAGTGCAAAAGGACCGTTTCCTTGAGCAAGTTCTGCGATTGCGGCAGAGAATGAATCTTCCGTAGCAATTACTTCAGGTAAACCGCCAGATGGTGACAAGAGTGGAGTCGGTACCTGTACTTCTTCTGTCATATCAGCGTCTTATTTGCGTGGTTTTGTAATTGAAGCAACACCATCTGCAATTGGTGGCAGGAATGAAATTTCAGCAATGAGGTTGCACCATGCCATGACATGATTAAGCAGCACCTGTCCGACATCTGCACCTTGATTGAGAACCGGAGTCCAGGATGCACGAATCTCTATCTCTGATTCATTATTGCGAGGGGAGAGTTTTCCAAAGGATGCACTCGAAACTCGAGTAACTGTTCCAGATGGTGCACTGTACGCACAACCAAAACTCTCTAAAGAATCCAGAAGCCAGGTCCATCCGACTTCAGGTAAAAGTGGATCTTCTTGCATGGCTGCATCTACATCTGCGCTCACAAATGTGACACATCGAAATTCACCCTCCCACGTATCTTGACCACCTGGTTCATGCAGAAGGACAAATCTTCCTGTTGCTACATCATCTTCAGCATCGCCCATAAGTCCGTTAGTGACATCTGCGGTGAATGCGAATGAGTAAGTTGCTAATTTCTGTGGCGGTGGAACTTCCTCGAGGATGATTTCACTACGCGGAGTTGCACTTCGAAGGACTTCAATCAATCGATTAAAGCCGGCGGTGTCCATTGCCTTATTCTAAATTGCGCATGCGCTCACCTGCGGGAGGCGGCACCGATTCTGCGCTATCTTCTGCTCTGTGGCTGCCCTACTTGCACTTATATCCAGTGGACTTTGGGGTGCAGCTGATTATCACGGTGGAAATCTAAGCAAGAAATTTCCACCAACCGCAGTTCTCTCTGTCACTCAAATCATTGGGCTTGTATTCGGAATTATTCTTGCCACAGCAACAGGATCTTGGGATGCGAAGGCTTTAGGAAGTCAGGGGTACCTTCTTCCTGGAATCGCAGCTGGCTTCTGCGGATATTTAGGCTTGATCTGTCTCTATCGCGCACTCGCAACAGGGCGCATGGGAGTAGTCTCTCCAATAAGTGCCATGAGTGCACTGATCCCACTTCTCTACGCAATTTTCTTTCTTGATGAAAGATTTAACTCTCTGGTTACCATCGGAGTTGTATTCGCCCTACTTGGAGCGTTTATGGCAAGCGGCCCCGAGGTTTCGCAAGGATTGCCACTAAAGCCAGTCATACTTGCACTCGGTGCTGCAGTGGGCTTTGGTGTGTGTTTAGTTTTTATGTCCAAGGGTTCACAATCAAGTGCGGTTATGACGATGGTTTCAATGCGTTCGGCGACATTGATAGTAAGTATCAGCATTCTCATTCGACTTCGTGGAACTGGAGGCATGGGTAAGGGAAATATCCCACTTCTTGTTTTTATAGGAGTTGCTGATTTCAGCGCAAACTTAATTCTAGGAATTGCAACGACAAAGGGGCTCGTCTCTCTTGCAAATGTCCTCGGCGCCCTTTATCCAATCATGACCGCGTTGCTCGCCTTTATTTTTCTCAAAGAGCGTTTACACAAAGTGCAGTATGCGGGAATTGCAAGTGCGGTTCTCGGCGTAGCGCTTATTGCTGGATTTCAATAAAATTTAGCGAGTTGCTGTATAAAAAATGGTTTCGCCTTCGGTCACATTTTCTACATTCGCGAAATGAGAAAGCATTCCTTGTATGTCGATGCGATCTTCACCACCGGAGATTTGCGTAACACTCAGTTCTAGACGGTCTACTTCTCCAGTTGCAATGAGTTCGTTGATGATCGATGCCCCTGCCTCCACCAAGATAGTTGGCCCAAAGAGGCGACGAGCTCTCTCAAGTGCCTCTGATGGAGATGCATTCCACCAATAGGCCTGACGATTATCTGCCAAAGCATTGATCATCGATGTCGAGATGACGACAACAGGAACAGGAGTTTTGCGATATGGCTCGCAGCGAGCTGTATTTCCACCAATCAAAATCGCATCAACGTGGCGGCGGCGCTCCAGAAATCGTGCACGATCCAGAGTTGAAGTGACGCCGCGCGAAGAGCCATCTTTTGCGGTGCTTCCATCGCTTCCCACAACCAAGGTCGCGATTACTTGTCCTACTCCGGCCGATGCGTTCATGGCGGGAAGGTTATCGCTAGCCACTGTTGATTCCGTGTAGGCGGGGAATCAGCCGTTTATGGGGCTTGTCTCACTGAATTCACAGGCATCCACGCTCACTTTGAGTTGAGGGAGAGAGAGCGGGCGGGTTAGCCTTGCTCCATGCAGAATCTGTCAGGGAGAAGGAGAGCGTCATTGATTGGCATCGCGCTGATCGTGATTGCAGCCTGCCTACCCTCGACTGCCTATGCGGCTCCAACGCTGGCTGAGGTACAGGCCAAGGTCCGAGAACTTGAAGAGGATGCAACTGCGGCAGCCGAGGGAGCCCAAGAAGCCAAGGTGATGTTAGCTTCGCTCCAGAAACAGTTGGCAGGTATTCAGGCTGCTGAAGCTGTTCAAGGAAAGACTGTGGAGACGCTCTCACGATCCCTGGGAGTGATCGCAATCGAGCAGTATAAAAATGGGGGATTAGGACAGAGCCTCGAACTGCTTTTCTCCAGCGATCCAGCCCTCTACCTCTCAGCGGCCGGCTCACTTGAATCTATAACTCGAAGTAAGGCGACCCAACTCCGCAAATATGAGGCGGCAAAACAGCGATTGACCGCAACTTCACTCACGGTCAATGACAAATTAGCGCTAGTGACTGCAGCCAAGAAGAAGTACGAAGCGCAATCTGCAAAGGCGATGGCAAAGCTCAAAGAAGCCGAATCCATTCTTGCAAAGTTGAAAAAGGAAGATCGTGAACGCTTAGCACGCCTTGCCCAACAAGAAGAAGATGCGGATCAGAAGCGCTCGCTGGCGGATGCACGAGCTGCTGCTGGTGTATCTGGACGAGCTGGTGTCGCACTCAAATATGCACTCAAGCAAATCGGCGACAAGTATGTTTTCGGTGCAGCTGGTATGACTTACTGGGATTGCTCAGGTCTAACGATGCGTGCATTCCAAGCAGCTGGAGTTTCACTTCCACATTCTTCAGCCGCGCAATCGCGCATGGGTAAAGCAATTCCTCGCAGTCAATTAAAACCTGGCGATCTTGTCTTCTTCGGGCGTCCAGTTTCTCACGTTGGAATTTATCTCGGTGGAGGAAAGATGGTTCATGCACCGCGATCAGGTTCTCGCGTGAAGGTTGCCAGCGCAAACAACCTCGGCAAAAAACCTTATGTCGGGGCTCGCCGCTTCTAGTGGAGAAAATTCTCTGTATCACAAATGACTTCGGCCCTCGCGCGGGTGGAATAGAAACTTTTGTCATCGGATTAATCGAAAGACTCCCTCGCTCACGCGTCATTGTTTACACAAGTGCGCAGGACAACAGTGAGCAATACGACCGTAGATGGTTCGAAGATTATGGTGTCGAGGTTGTACGTGATAAGGCAAAGATACTTCTACCCACACCTGGTGTTGCCTACTGCGTGAAGGCGATAGTTCGCGATCGAAATATTTCCACAGTATTTTTCGGAGCCGCAGCTCCATTGGGCCTCTTATCTAGAACTCTTCAAAAAGCAGGAGTGAAGCAGATTGTTGCTCTCACTCATGGTCATGAGGTGTGGTGGTCGAAGGTGTGGCCATTTACCTTGGCCATGAAGTTCATTTCTCGACATGTAACTCACCTGACGTATCTTGGTGAGTACACGAGGAACGCAATCTCCAGATCAATCACAAGCGAAGCTGCTTCACGCATGGTCAAGATTGCACCCGGCATTGATACCGATCATTTCTCACCACAGGATGCAACGCAGTTGAGGCGTGAACTTGGACTGACTGAGAGAAAAGTAATAGTGAGCGTCGGTCGATTGGTACATCGTAAAGGACAAGATGTTCTGATCGATGCGATGCCTGCAATCATCAAGGAAGTTCCCGAAGCTCACATTCTCATGATTGGTGAAGGCCCGTATCGCAGCTATTTGGAGAATCGCGTCAAAACGCTTGGTCTGCAAGAGCATGTCACCTTCATTGGACGCATTCAGTATGTAGATCTTCCAAAGCACATTTGCGTTGGAGATCTCTTTGTAATGCCTTCTCGATCACGATTGGCTGGCTTAGAAGTTGAAGGACTAGGAATCGTTTACCTTGAAGCGAGTGCATGTGGATTACCAGTCATTGCCGGAAATTCCGGGGGAGCTCCAGATGCAGTTCTTCAAGGGGAGACTGGGTTGGTTGTAGATGGAACAAGTACGGCAGAAGTTGCCACAGCAGTTATTGAACTTCTCCAAGATGCCGATCGTTCTAAGGCTATGGGTATTCGTGGCCGACAGTGGATTATTCAGGATTGGCGTTGGGAAATCTGGTCTGCTCGCTTTGCGGAATTACTCAAAGTAAACCAATAGATTTTGCACGCGCCACTGCACTTCTGCGTGAGTGAGTCTCTAGTTTCCGATAGATAGTTGCGCAGTGACTCTTTACCGTGGCATGGGATATGAACATCGTGCTTGCGATCTCTGTCAGGCTTAACTCGCCATCAAGATGAGACAAGACCATTACCTCCCTGGGGGAGAGTAAATTTTGAACCCTTTCACGACCGATGAGAGCAACAGTCTGACTGCTGATAAATACTGAAGGTTGAGACAGAATTGATCTAATTGCATTCACTAGGTGTTCGGCACTCTCTGATTTGGAGATAAACCCTTGCGCACCCGCTTTCGATGCTGCGACGATGAGATCCAGTCCACTCTCGAGACTCAATACAATAATCGCGATTGTTGGCGAGTGCTTTCTCGCCCAACTTATAACTTCAAGACCGTTGCCATCGGGCAAATTCAGATCAACGGTAATAACATCTGGATTATGCAGGGCAATCATGGCGATAGCTTCCTTGAGTGAGCCAGCTTCTCCAATACATTCAAAGCCGGCAGCTGTAAGAGAGCGCTTAACTCCATCACGCACGAGTGGATGATCGTCAATAACAAGAATTGATGCACTCACAAGATTATGGTGATGGTGGTTCCGTCCTCTCGGGAATCTATTTCGATTGAGCCCCCACGATTTTCGATACGCTCAATGCAACCCAAAATCCCATAACGTCCCGAAGTTGATGTGACTCCGCCGTGGCCGTTATCAGAAATTTTCACCATGACTCCATCCTCACCCGTCGAAAGTTCTAGGTGAATCTGGCTAGCCCCAGAATGGGTGTGAGCATTTCTGAGAAGTTCAGGGATGACCCGGAGCAGCAGGTGTTTATCGTTCGCGGACAGCTCTATCTCCTCACTCAAAACTCCAATATCGGAGGAAATGGAGGCCACGACGCGATGGAGCTCTTCAGTGAATTCTGAACCAGATCTCAAGTCATATATTTCATCGCGCACCTTCTCAATGAGCTCTGAGACCCGGAAGCGAATGGTGCGAACATCATTGCGAATAGTCGCTGGGGTAAGGGGTGCGGCGAGCACAAGATCTAGTTGAAAACCGAGTGCAACAAGATCTTGTGCGATGCCATCATGAATCTCCTGGGCAATCTCAACTCTTGTGGATTGCGCCATGAAGATAAACGCTCTCTATTCTTTGCTGAAGAGAGCTTCAATCTCTGCAGCGTATTGCTGTGCAACAACATGGCGCTTGACAGAGAGCTTTGCGGTGAGCTGACCTCCTGCGATAGTGAAATCTTCAGCCAAGATTGTGAATTTACGGATTGATTCAGCCTTACTCACAGCCTTATTTGCCTCATCCACTGCGGTCTGGATAACGGCCAATAGATCTGGATCGTTGCGCAAGACATCAATCGTCGCGCCATCTTTCTTATTGGTGGCGATCCATCCCTTGATCATCTCTGGGTCAATGGTGATTAGGGCAGCAATAAATGGTTTGTTATCGCCGACAACCATGCACTGGCTAACCAATGGATGCGAACGCAGACGATCTTCTAGGACTGCTGGGGCAACGTTCTTTCCACCCGCAGTGACGATCAGTTCTTTCTTGCGACCAACGATGTAGAGGAATCCGTTCTCATCAAGTCGACCAAGATCACCTGATTTAAACCAACGATCTCCTTCGAAGACTTCGCTATTTGCTTGATCGTTCTGCCAATAACCGCGCATAACGATTGGTCCCTTAAGCAGAACCTCTCCATCTTCTGCGATCTTGATTGTAGTTCCAGGAATTGGACGCCCAACAGAACCAATTTCAATATTGCCGGTGATGTTAAGTGTTGCTCCAGCAGTAGTTTCAGTCAATCCATAACCTTCATAAATTGTGATTCCTGCGCCACGGAAGAAGTGGCCAAGACGGGCACCTAGCGGAGCTCCTCCAGAAATAGCAGCTTCAACTGCGCCACCTAAGCTTGCGCGAATCTTTGAAAACACGAGCTTGTCAAAGAGACCATGCTTGATTGAGAGCAGTGGATTGAATTTCTTGGCATCCATGTTTTCGCTGTACTCGATTGCGATAGCAGCAGCTTTTCTAAAGATCTTGCCCTTACCGGCTGCTTCAGCCTTTGCCTCTGCACCGTTGTACACCTTCTCGAAGATGCGAGGAACTGCAAGAACGAATGTTGGCTTGAATGATTGCAAGTCAGGCAGCAATCGACCTACTGGATCACTGCAATGAGCTAGATGTAGACCTGCTGTGATCGCTCCGATCTGGACCATGCGACCAAATACGTGTGCAACCGGCAAGAAGAGGAGCGTTGATCCACCTGGCTTCAAGAATAGATCTGATGCCCCTTGAACTACGTTTCCGCACTCAGAAAGGAAGTTTCCATGAGTGAGCGATACACCCTTAGGTTTTCCGGTTGTTCCTGATGTGTAGATCAAAGTTGCGAGAGTTTCTGGACTTAAGGAGTTGCGACGACGGTCAATCTCATCATCACTGACACTCGCACCAGCGCGTGCAAGGACTGAGAGAACGTCGTCAGTCATCGTCCACACATGCTTTGTATGTGATGGCAATACAGTCTGGGCAAGCTCGCGGTGAGTTGGTGTCTCAACAATGAGACCAACTGCACCTGAATCACTCAAGATCCAATCAACCTGCTCTGCAGATGATGTTTCGTAAATCGGAACAACACACCCACCTGCAAACCAGATTGCAAAATCCAAAATCGTCCACTCGTATCGAGTACGTGCCATGATCGCTACACGATCACCTATATTGATACCTGCGGCAACTAAGCCTTTCGCAGTTGCTCGAACCTCTGCTTCCACTTCACGCGCAGTAACTGGCTGCCATCCGTCACCAAGGGGACGGGACATAATGATTCGCTCTGGTTCAAACCATGCACGGTGTGCAATTAGTTCGGTGAGGTTTCCCTCTGTGGCCTCAGGGACAAGTGCTTTAACTGAATATTCGCTCATGGGCAAACGCTAGCGGGGGAATCGCAAAAATGGGAGATCCCACAAAGAGATTTCTCGGGGTAACCTTGGCCCATGAGCGATATGAGTAGATCAACAATTGTTATCGAAGCGCCTATGAGCGAGGTAAGTCAGGTGCTCTTCGATCTTGAAAAGTACCCAGAGTGGTCCGATTCCATAACAAAAGTCAAAGTTTCCGAGCGCGATGAAAGTGGCCGAGTCACGGGAGCAACTTTGACCATCTCGGCTGGAGCGCTAAAGGATGAGGTCAGTCTTTCCTATAACTGGGATGGGGCACCTGGTCGCCTTGAATTTGAACTTGAAGATGCAAACATGCTCACCAAGATGGATGGTGCATACATTCTGAAGGATTTAGGTGATGAAACAGAAGTTACCTATGAACTTTCGGTTGGCGTATCAATGCCTATTCCACAAATGATGGTGACAAAGCAGGAGAAGACAACAATTGATCAAGCACTTGCTCAACTCAAAGAGCACTGCGAAGGTTAATTGCACTAGTGAGTTACACAATTGGTATTGATGTCGGTGGCAC
>JBILSO010000034.1:0-11123 GCA_044372065.1 Candidatus Planktophila sp.
TCCTGCAGATAGCTAGTAATGAGTGAAGTAGGTTTTCTCTTTGATCTAGATGGCACTCTGATTAATTCGCAGAACGCTGTTCATGATTCGTGGATGCAAATTGCTGACGAGGCCGGCTTTTACCTTTCTCATTTAGAAGGAATGCACGGGTTGCCTGCATCTGCGTCACTCAAGAAGTTGATGCCCGAGCGAAGTGCGGAAGAGATTCAGCGATGGGCCCACAGATTGGAAAAAGTTGAGATTGAAGCCGCAGGTGGAGTCTTTGCTGTTGATGGTGCGATAGAAGTTTTAGATTTCCTTTCCACCCACAATGTGCCATGGACGATCGTGACGTCGTGCACGATGGATTTAGCAAAGGCTCGAGCAGATGCCGCTGGAATCGTTATGCCGCATCACTCTGTGACATTTGATCAGGTAACTTTAGGAAAGCCACACCCTGAACCATTTCTCTTGGGTGCAGCAAGAATCAAGAAAAGCCCTGAGAATTGTTGGGGAATTGAGGATGCACCTGGCGGAGTTCGTGCCGCAAAGTCTGCAGGATGTACGGTTGCCGCGGTTTTAACAACGCATCGTAAAGATGAACTTCTCGAAGCTGACCACCATCTCCAAAGCTTGGTTGATTTACTCTCTATCTCGCAACTGAGATGAGCATTCAACAAAGTGCCCTTCAGGCCACAAAAAGAAGCCCTATCCCTTACCTACTCTGGCTGTGCAATAGACTTCAGCCACAGCACACCATAGGTTGCTGGGGGCGGTAGCTCAGTTGGTTAGAGCCCCGGACTCATAATCCGGTCGTCGTCGGTTCGAGCCCGACCCGCCCCACTGCAGATTTGAAAACCAATTCCGATAAGAAAGCTCGAGATTAATGAAGGTTACTTCTTTCAGAACAGCCACTGAATCTGATGCTAAAGCAATCGCTGAAATTGCTAATGCACATGAGTTAAGTGTTGACGCTAAAAGCACTTTATTTAGTGAGCAAGCTGCACTCGACTTCATGACTGGATACATCGATCCCAGTGTTACCTACTTACTGAGTATTGATGATGAACCTGACTTTTCTGTAGTCGTCAATCTCCATCCAGACTCAGTCAAAAGTCTTTACTTCACAGATATTTATGCAAAGCCACAAGTGGAGAATTTAGAGAGCGTAGCGCAGTGGGCTATTGATTTAGCAGATTCAGAGCACCCTGATTGGCGGATGTGGCCAGGTGCCAATTTTCTTGATAAGCGCCTACAAAGCGCCTGGGAAAATCATGGATTTGAGTTTTTGCGACGCTATTACACAATGAGGATGGAAATCACATCAGTGCCAATGATCAGAGAGATTCCAGACCTCGAGATCAGAACGATTGATGTCACAAATTCAGAACACATTGCGCTCTGGCATAAAGTTCATCAAAACTCATTCTCAAAGCACTTTGGTTTCGTACCGCGGGAGTTAGAAAAATGGAGAGAGCTTGTCGTCGATGACATCTTTCTTGATGCAAGTGGTGTTTTTATGGCATTTAGTAATCAGGAACCGGTCGGCTTTTGTCAGTGCACCGATGAATACGCAGAAGAAGGCAAGGGTTACATCTCCATCCTCGGGGTTGCTCTGGAGTATCAGGGGTTGGGAATTGGCGAGGCTCTCTTGCAAACAGGAATTTCACACTCTGCCGCCAAGGGTTACACCTCCTTGGAGCTCAATGTTGATACAGGCAATGAAACTGGCGCTTTGAAGCTCTATGAGAAGGTTGGACTTAAGCCCGAGTCATCATGGATTCAATTGCACCGGCCCATTAAATAAGGTTTGCAGGCTTGATTGAAAGTTTGAACGCGCTAATCGCCGATGGAATATCGCTAACCCAGGTAACAAGCTCATCATGGGCATCGTTAATAAACTTTTCATTCTTAAGCGAATGCAAGAAAGTATGAAGCGTGTCATAGAAGCCAAAAGGATCGCAGACCACTATCGGCTTGTTGTGATACCCGAGATGTCTGGCTACCCAGATCTCCATAAACTCCTCCATAGTGCCAAGCCCTCCAGGCAAGATTAAAAAGCCATTAGAGAGATCTTCAAGCATCGCTTTACGTGAACGCATGGATTCAGTAATAAAGAGTTCGGTTGCTTCTTCATCTGCGAATTCTTTGCCTACTAGCTTGTGAGGTATTACTCCGAAGGTTTTGCCGCCAACGCTTCGTGCACCGCGGGAGACTGAGCCCATCATGGAGAGCGTTCCTCCACCCCAAGCAACATCCCATCCATGCTCTGCAATTGCTTTGCCTACTTCAAAGGCAAAATCAACATATTTGTCATCAATCTTCGTAGAAGCTGAACAGAACACGGCGATACGCATAGCCCAATAGTGCCATGAAAAGTTCTCATCTGTAAGATCGAACAGTGAAAGAAATTCAATGGAGTGAAGGCGCTTGGGTAAATCCACCTGTAGATGCTTTCCAGACTGGCTCACAATTGAAGGTGACTACTGCTCATGAAAGTGATTTTTGGAGAAACACTTCTTATGGATTCGTTCATGACTCAGGACATGCGCTTCTCAAAGAGTTTCCAGCAGACTCCTCAATGGAAGTGACATTTGTTCTAGATTACTCGGGACAATTTGATCAGGCTGGAATTATTGTTTATAGCGATAGTCAACATTGGATTAAGGCTGGTGTTGAAAGTGCAGATGGATTTCCGCAGGTTGGTGCAGTTGTGACATCTATCAATTCTGATTGGTCCTTATCTCCAGTACCGGCATGGATGGGCAAAGAAGTCACGGTACGAGCAAGCAGAACTGAGGATGCACTAACTATTCGTGCTCGTTGCGGAGATGAAGATCAACTGATTCGACTTGCCCCCATCGACTCTTCACTCACATGGAGAGCTGGCCCTCATTGCGCTAGCCCTATCTCTCAATCTCTCGATGTCACCTTCATGCAATGGACTCAAGGCGAAGCTGATTTAGCACTTCACTAATTGCACAGTTAGAGTGGGCTTATGAGTACTCGTACCTGGAAAGCCCGCGATGTAAAGAAATGCATTATTACTCCAAGTGAACTCGACAATAAGTATTCGCGTGGAGTGTTAGGCATCATCACCGGTTCTGCAAAATATCCTGGCGCTGCAGTTCTCACCACCGCTAGCGCATCTGCAACCGGCTTAGGAATGATTCGTTTTCATAGTAATTCAGGACTTGCACATCTCGTTCTTCATTCCAATCCAGAAGTTGTGGTGCAGCCCGGAGCTGTCACTGCGTGGCTGGCAGGTTCTGGCATTGGTTCAAAGCGATTCAGCGATATCACCACGTGGTTACGTCACCGTTGGTTTTCACTTTTGACTAAGCAGAGCGTTCCCACAATTCTCGATGCAGGTGCGCTCCATCTTGCAGGAAAGTTTGATCAACCCACTCTGATTACACCCCATGCGGGTGAACTTGCCCGACTACTGACATCTCGTGGAATCACAGTGACATCTGAAGCTATTGAAGGTAATCCAAAGAAATGGGCTGTTATAGCTTCGGAAAAACTTAATGTAGTTGTCTTACTTAAGGGCTCCCACACAGTAGTTGCTGACGGAGATTCAATCATTGAACTGCCTGTATCAACGCCCTGGTTAGCAACCGCAGGATCGGGTGATGTACTTGCTGGAATTATTGGTGCACTTGTAGCCACCAATTACATTGAAATTCTTAATGATCGACAGAGGTTGAGTGAAGTCGCGGCAAGTGCTGCATTTATTCAAAACTCTGCTGCCCTTCTGGCGTCTAGGGATGCCCCGATCTCTGCGCCAGAGATCATCAGATGCATTCCTGATGTCATCAGAAAACTCATTTAGTTGATTCATTAATCGCTCATGGGTAGCAGAAGAGCGATACCTTAAATCATGACTCCCGCTACATTAACTCGCGTAATGATTGCAAGCGATGACGCCTTTGAGTTAACAACTATGAGTGCGGCACTTCGACTTCATGGAGTAAATGTTGTTGGCGAAGTGAGTAACAAGTTAACGGCTGAAAACACATTTAGATCTTTACAGCCTGAATTACTGATAATCGATTTAATGTTTGCAAGTACGGATGCTGTTGAAATCATTAACTCGTTTAGAAAAACAAATCCAAAGCTGGGCGTAGTCCTAATGACAGCGTGTCCCGATCTTCGCCTTTTGGGTGTATCCGAAAAGAGCCTCCCAAAAGGGGTTCAAATCGTCCTTAAGCGATCTGTCGCCGACTTATCAGTCTTGAGTTTTGCGATCACGCAATCTCTAGAATCTTCTTCTATGAATTCGAGTGCTCAGTGGGTCAGGGCCCATGCATCACTTCACGAAAATGCATTTATTTCTATTCTGAGCGAATTCACGGATATCCAAGTAGCGACCTTGCGCCTCGTTGCACAGGGGCTGAGCAACTCTGAGATAGCAAAGGTCAGATTTGTTAGCGAAAAATCTGTCGAACAGATAGTTGCTCGCATTGCACAACATTTAAAAGTAACTCCGGATCGCGCTAGAAATCTTCGAGTTGTCATCACAGGTGAGTACTTCAAATGGATCGGTGCCCCCCGACACATTTAGTGAGATCGCTCTTGCTAGAGTTGGCGCATGGATACCCCGCTCAGCTTGGACGAACTTCGCCATCGGTGGAATGATGTTCTTGATCTGGTAGAGCAACAGGACCGCATCACCTGGATGGCTTTCTTTGATGCACGACTCGCATCCTTTGATGGCAAGGTTCTTACCCTTGATTACTCCGATAGTGGGAAATTTGGTGGTTCACATCAGTTTCCGGAGACACGTGAGCGCCAACTCAACCTACTGAAATCTGCTGTGAAGGAAGTCTGTGGTGTTGAGGTCGAAATTGAGCAGCGTCCATGAAAAAAACTCTCATCGCACTTTCTCTGACACTTGTTGCAGGCTTGCTTTACGCAACACCTACTTATGCAGCCGGAAGCAACTTAACTATGTCGCTCAATCAAACTCCGGGGCGGTCAGAGCCAGTAGTGACATTGTTTGGTCAACTCAAGCCAGCTAAAAAGTCGGTGCCCATCACAATTCAGATTTACCTTAAAGGCAAGTGGCAAGACACTCGCTTTATGAGCAAAACCGCTGCAGTTGGCACATGGCGCGTAGTTGCAGTTGCTACCGCACCTCATGCAACGATGAAGTATCGAGCCAAAGCCAAACTCGGAGGCAAACTTGTTTACTCTCCAACACGGGAGATTGTCATCAAACCAGTACCAGAAATGGCAGATGGTGTTTCACATCTTGTTCATCCTTTGGGGCCTGGTGGGCGAATACATGGTTCGGATGTAAGTAGGTGGCAGCACCCAAATGACGCACCGATTGATTTCGTTAAGAAGTACAAAGCAGGTTTGCGATTTGTCATGATCAAAGCCTCTGATTCACGCGATGAAGCTGATGCATTGGCTCTTAAATATGTAATTATGGATAGAAGCGCTGCGCAAGCTGCTGGCATCTATACCGGTTTCTATCACTACGCCACCTTGCCAGATTCAAAGGACTCTGCTGTGATTCAGCAAGATGCAGCAGCGCAAGCACAGAAAGTTCTATGGAGGCTGGCAGCCCTTGGCGGATATAACGAGATGGATCTGCCATACGCACTCGATCTAGAGAATAATTGTGTTCAGTATGACAAATCTGGTTGTACCAAGTACACAAGTAAGCAGGCAGTGACTTTATGGGCGAAGACATTCCTCAGAATCGTGAAAGAGAAGACGGGTCGTACTCCGATTCTCTATTCTTATCCGGCTTTTCTTGAAAATGCCACGGTCCGCGATGCAGAGCTTGCGAGTTATCCATTGTGGCTTGCTCAATATGGAATTGATCCGGCAGATCCCCTTGGTCAACCTGGATTAAAGCCAGGTGGCTGCTACGTACACTCGTGGACTTCTGCAAACTGTTCGTCCCAGTGGATTATTTGGCAATACTCATCATGTGGAATTGCTCCTAAGTATGGTGTCCCAGGTAACCGTTTGGATTTGAATGTATTTCGTGGAACGCAAGAGGACTTTCTCGCTCTCGCAACAGGTACATGGAAGCCTTCCGAAAGTGACTTCATGCCCAAAAACGAAACCACCACTGTCACGATCAAATCAGTAAATGCAACGTCTACTGACAAAGATACTGTTGTAAAAGTTGAAGTATTTAGGCCTACTGGACTGCCTGTTGTCACCGGTACTGTGCGTTTTTATCCAGATCCAAAAAATCGCCCAGAAAATATGTTGGCGCAAACTGTTGTGCGATCAACAAGTGGAGCGTGGACTCTGACTATTAAGGGGCTCCCTGCAGGTTCATGGCCTGGCGAGATTGGATTTGTCGATGCAACTGGAACTCACGCAAAGGTTCGTACCCCTCTTGAACTTGTGATTACTCAAGGTCCAACACCAACACCAACGCCAACCCCGACCAAAAAGCCAGTTGCGCCAAAGCCTGCCAAAGATAGCTGTGCGAAGCAGATTAAGAATTAGTCGGCGCAAAACTCAATCATCATCGCCTGTTCAGGTCCTAGGTCGTCCCTAGTGGGCAAAAACAAGTGCTCCATCAATTACTTCGACAATTAGCTCATCTGTTGTAGATGTCAGTCTGGCTCTTTGTACGCTCACATCGGTACAGTAGTGCCATTATGAGCCAGACCAAGAGTCTCGATGCAGGTGTGGTACGCAGCGACCTTGTGATGTCAGATGGCCGCACCATTCGCTACTACGACAGTACAGAACGTCTGCGAGAAGCTAAAGATTTGCGGCCGGTCGAAGAACAACCTGGTATCGGCGAACTGCGACTTGATCCACTGCTCAACGAATGGGTCGTCATGGCAGCTCATCGTCAGGGCCGTGTTTTTCTACCACCAAAAGAACTCTGTCCGCTCTGCCCTACTCGCTCTGACCTCTTAAGCGAAATTCCAGATAGTGATTATGAGGTTGTTGTTTTTGATAACCGCTCCCCTTCGCTACGTGCACCAGAAGGTGATTGGGCATTACCTGACTTGGTCGGAACAGATACAGATCCAGGTACTGCTGCAGGAAAGTGTGAAGTTGTCTGCTTTACGGATAATCACGGTGGGTCTTTCGGCGAACTATCCGAACGCCAAGTGCGCACACTGATGGAAGCATGGCGAGATCGTGTCAGAGAACTTTCGACCCACAGTTACATCCGCCATATTGCTCCATTTGAAAATCGTGGCGAAGAAGTCGGTGTCACTTTATTCCATCCGCACGGGCAGATTTACGCCTACTCCTACCTGCCGCCTCGAGTGATCAAGATGTTAGATGTTGCAAAGGCTCACTTTGAGACCAACGGTCGAGTTCTCTTTGATGATGTTCTTGCTCGTGAACTTCACGATGAAGAACGCATTGTTGCTCGTAATCAGCATTGGGTGGCATTTGTTCCATACGCTGCACGCTACCCATTTGAAATTCACGTTGCCCCACTTTCACCTGTTGCTGATTTGGCGGAACTCTCAGCTGAGCAAGCTGATGCCTTTCCAGAGATTTCTATCGAAGTCATGCGCAGACTCGATGGAGTTTTTGGAATCTCGATGGCCTATATCGCTACATGGCATCAAGCTCCGGTTCGTGAAGGAAGAGATCTTTTGCGTCTTCATTGGCAGATCACAAGTGTGCGTCGCGCACCAGGAAAGTTGAAGTACTTAGCTGGAAGTGAGTCTGCGATGGGTGCATTTATTATGGATCTCAAGCCAGAGCAATCAGCTGGTCAATTGCGTGATGCGGCTGTGATCAAGCGACTGGATCGATAGAAATTACAGTAACGCCACCGATTGATGAGAGAACATCAACAAGATCGGTAGGATCAGTTCCAGGCACAGCTACGAGAATGTCGTCATAGCCAATTCCATCGTTTGATTCCAGAACACTCAGGCTACGAATATCGCATCCAGCGGCACCGATTGCCGATGCAATAGTTCCCAATGAGCCAGGACGATCTGGCAAGGAAATCTTTAATCGATAGAGAGCCATGGATGCACTCTACAGGGACGGTGCGGTTCCGAGTGTGACCCTAAATGACTTACTGCCGCCACTATTTGGAAGATCAACAACGACAGTAATGGTCGCTCCCGGAGCATAAGAGCGAATCTTTACGATCGCTGCAACCTCATCTGGAATTTTGAGTCCATCAATAGATCGGATTACTGAGCCAACTGGAATTCCAGCTTTTTCTGCACCTTCTCCAGGACTTAAGCGAAGAATGCGCGCGCCAGTTCCTGTGAAAGCGTTGTCAAAGAAGACACCGAGAACTGGTCGTGTTGATTTTCCTGTCGCGATAATCTCATCAAGAACTCGCTTTGCTTCATTGATTGGAATTGCAAATCCAAGACCGATTGATCCACTTGTGCCACCGGAAGAGAGCGTTGCGATTGCTGAGTTCACTCCAATAATGCGACCCTGTGAATCAACAAGTGCGCCGCCAGAATTTCCTGGGTTAATTGCTGCATCGGTCTGAATCGCATTTACATAAGATTGATTACCAACATCTCCTGTAGTTACAGGGCGATTGAGTGCGGAAACAATGCCACTGGTAACTGTGCTCGCAAGTCCAAGTGGTGAACCAATTGCAAGAACAGGATCTCCAACGCTCACCTTAGATGAATCACCGACTGCAATTGTTGGCAAGTTACCGGTTTTGATTGCAAGAACTGCTAGGTCGTACATTGGATCGCGCCCAACAATAGTTGCATTCACTTGATCGCCGTTTGTAAATTCAACTTTAATAGTTCCAGTTGTAACGGCAGATTCGATAACGTGGTTATTTGTAATTATGTAACTCGTACTTGAAGTGCTCCTATAGATTGATCCTGAGCCTGAACCGCTACCCGCGCTCGAATTCACGGAAATTGAAACCACGGTTGGAGTAACCAGGGCTGAAATCGCTTTGGTGTTCATGCCGTTACTGCCGATTTCAACCAGAGTGCGATTTGTTGAACAAGTACCAGTTGATGAAAGGAAGAGAGCGCCAGTTCGTTTATCAGCGCAGGCTGTGATCACCGAGGACGGAGTGGTTGTTGCTGCCGTTGCGACGCCCCCTGCAATGATCGCGCCCGCTACAAATGCGCTAATGATCTTGGCTGGACTCTTTACTTTCATCATTTTCATGCTCACCATCTTTTACTTTGATGCTGAAAAATCTCTGTGACTTTACTGAGCGACCCAAGTGGATCTTGCTCCCTCACTTGGATTCGAACCAAGAACCTGCCGATTAACAGTCGGCTGCTCTGCCGTTGAGCTATGAGGGAATAGTGCAGAGCGCAGACTCTACCGCACCTTTACGGGTGGGGAAAAATCGAAGGGTTTAAAGCGAGCCTATAGCCAAATCATGAAGTCCTCGTCGGGTGGCTTCTAGGGCCACAAGGGAGGAGAAGGCTGCGTTGTACTCGTCAGGATTTTCTACTGGATTGAGTCGTTGCAGATTTGATTTGAGATCGGCGATCGCGCGACTGATTCCCACTTCACGTAATCGAGCGACGATTGATTCGATGTATCGAGCCGAGACTTCGCCATCAGAGCGAATTGGTTCAACTGTTAGCTCTGTAAAGAGTGTCTTCATTCGCTCATCTGAAATTTCATCAATTTGAATTGTTGTAGATGAATGCGCATCAATGACGCGTTTCATCTCTACATATGCCGGATGAGTAAATGCAGCCTCTTCAATCTCTGACCATGTCGTTACCAAATCTGGCATTTGTAACCGTGCTTTTAATACTTCGCGTTCGAGTAATAAGCGTGGCTCTTGTGGATGTGGGCGCCATGATTGGTCAACCTGATCTCCATCCGAGGCCGCTGCTGCTACAGGAACAGATCTACGTGCACCTTGCGAAACAGCAGAAGTTACAATTTCAACTTCAATGCCAAGCCATCCGGCAAGCAATCGTGAGTATTCAGGACGTAGAGATTTATCGCGAATCTGAGCAACGAGCGGTGCTGTTGCATTAAGGGCATTTACTCGACCTTCGGCCGTTGTTAAGTTGTGCAGTTTGAGTTCAGTGCGAATCGCAAATTCAAAGAGTGGAACGCGCTTTGCAATCAGATCACGGAGTGCGAGATCTCCCTTCATCTGACGTAGATCACATGGATCTAATCCATCGGGTTCAACGGCAACGAAAGTTTGGGTGACAAATTTCTGATCTTCGCTAAAGGCTCGCATCGCAGCCTTCTGGCCTGCCGCATCACCATCGAAGGTGAAGATTACTTCGCCACGGAAAGCGTCATCATCCATAAGTAGGCGACGAATAATGCGAATGTGTTCTGCGCCAAATGCGGTGCCACAGGTGGCAACAGCTGTTGTGATTCCAGCTAAATGAGCTGCCATCACATCTGTATAGCCTTCAACAATGACTACCTGACGCTTCTTTGCAATCTCCTTCTTTGCCATATCTAACCCGTAGAGAACTTGGCTCTTCTTATAAATTGGCGTCTCTGATGTGTTGAGATATTTGGGTCCTTGATCTTCTTCATCGCTTGCTAACTTGCGAGCACCAAAACCAACAACATCACCTGAAATATCTCGAATCGGCCACGTTAAGCGGTTTCTGAATTTATCGATCGGCCCGCGTTCACCCATCTTGGATAGCCCAGCAAGTTCGAGTTCTTCAATGGTGTATCCGGCTGCTCGTAGATATTTGGTAAGTGAATCCCAAGAATCTGGCGCATAACCAACTCCAAAAGTCTGACATGCATTCTTATCAAATCCACGTTTAGTCAGTAAATCGCGACCGTGAGCAGCATCTGGAGACGTGTTGAGTTGTTCTTGGAAAAATGTGGCCGCCATTGCATTTGCCGCTACTAAACGTGAACGATTAACAGATGGTCCTGACGGTGCGCTGCCACTTTCTTCATAGCGCAACGTGTATCCGATTCGGTCTGCAAGTCGTTCAATTGTTTCAGTGAAAGTCAGATGATCAATTTTCATTAAGAATGCGATGACATCGCCGCCGGTCTGACAACCAAAACAGTGGAAGTAACCCTTGCTCGGTGTGACGTGAAAGGAAGGGGATTTCTCATCGTGGAAGGGGCAGAGACCTTTTTTCTGTCCGCCGCCAGCAGATTTAAGTTGAACGTATTCGCCTACAACATCATCGATGGGTGCGTGATCGCGGATGTGTTGAACATCCTCATCCTTT
>JBILSO010000104.1:0-3416 GCA_044372065.1 Candidatus Planktophila sp.
GTGATCGACCGATCTGCTTGATTTAACCAGATCTATCGCAAGGCTCATCAGGGCAACCCAGATAATCAGAAAACCTACCCATCTTGCGGTGGGCATATCTTCGTGGAAGTACCAGACACCAATACAGAACTGAATTGTTGGCGTGATGTATTGCAGGAGCCCGATCAGAGTCAATGGAAGTCGGTTGGTCGAACCGTTGAACAACAGCAACGGGATTGCAGTTACTGCACCTCCACCAATAAGTAGAAGTGTCAGTGTCAGGGAATAAGTAAAGTGTCCTTCTCCACTGTTGCCTAGCCAGATGAGATATGCGAGATAGAAACCACTCGAGAGAAGAGTTTCGATTGAAAGCCCTTCGAGTGCCCCTAAGCCAAGTTGTTTCTTCACCAATCCATAGCTGCCCCATGAGAGCGCTAAGCCAAGTGCGATCCAAGGAAGGCGGCCGTAATCGATAGTCAGGACGGCAACACCGAGCGTGGCAATGCCGACAGCTAGCCACTGCAATGGCCGCATCTTCTCTTTCAGGACGATGACTCCAGTGGCGATAACAACTATGGGATTGATGTAGTAACCCAGGGATGCTTCAACAACATGTTCGTTATTGGCGGCGTAAATATAGATGATCCAATTTATAGAAATCAGAATTGAACCAAGAAATAGTCCTGCAACAGTTTTGGGGCGCTTTAAAATTGAGAGCGTTGACTTAAGCGTCTTTGTAAGAGCGAGAATGATGAAACAGAAGACCAAAGTCCAGACTGCGCGGTGAGAGACTATCTCTAGCGGATTTGCTGGTTTGAGCAGAGGCCAATAGATAGGAAAGAGCCCCCACAGTGTGTAAGCGCTGACTCCAAAGAGTAGGCCAAGGCTTCGAACCTTCGCCTTATCTTCAACCATTGCTATCTAAAGTTCACGAACTGAACTGCGAAATCCCATTTTCCATCTTTAATCATTGCAATCGCATCTTGAAGATCATCACGACTCTTACTTGTGACGCGTAATTCATCACCCTGAATCTGAGTCTTGATTGATTTCGGACCTTCATCGCGCAAAAATTTTGCGATCTTCTTAGCATTCTCAGTCGAAATTCCTTCTTTAAGAGGACAAGAGATCTTGTAAATCTTTCCAGATAGTTGTGGCTCACCTGGATCAATGTGCTTGAGCGAGACTCCACGCTTAATTAATTTATCCTTAACAACATCCAGAGTTGCCTTTGCGCGCTCTTCGGTGTCAGCTTCGATATTGATCTTCTCGCCGACCATCTCGATTTTTGCACCAGTGTTCTTAAAGTCAAAACGGGTATCAATTTCACGGATTGCCTGATTGATAGCGTTATCGAGCTCCATACGATCAATCTTGGAAACTACGTCAAAACTGGAATCTGCCACAGGGAGTACCTCTTTCTTGCTAACGGACTAGGGAATTCTCTTGAGAATCTCTTGCGCCTGCGCTGGTGTTGGATATGAAGATTGAGTGCCAAGTCTAGTGACACTATCGGAAGCACAGGCGCATCCGAGTGCGATTGCACGCTCTTCAGGTAAACCCATCGCTAAGCCGACCGAGAAAGCCCCTACAAATGCATCACCAGCACCCGTTGTATCAATTGCTTTCACTGTAGGAGCATTCACACGATGGACTGTGCCATCAAGAGTGGTGAATGCAGCCCCCTTGTCACCAAGAGTTACTGCAAATCTAGTCTTCAAAGTGGCAGAGAGTTCAAGAATTATTTGATCACTCGTTGGCGATAATCCTTGCGGATGCATTCCTGCAAATTCACTTTCATTCGGAATGATCCAGTCACTCTCTGCAATTAATTCTTGTGAGATTGACGCAAATGGGGCAGGATTAAGAATCGTAATTGCCCCAAATTTATGGGCAGTTTTAAAGGCTTCAAGCGTTACTTCCTGTGGAATTTCAAGTTGGCCTATAACGATTTGATAACCATTTAAAGTCTCAAGTGCAGATTTAGCCTGTGCTGGAGTCATCGAATTATTGGCTCCTGGCACACAGATAATTCGGTTTGTGCCATCAGGTTCTACCCAAATTGGTGCAACGCCACTGGCCCCGGGTGCTCGTGCGACAAATGTGACGTCGATCCCTTGCTCTTGGAAATTTGTAAGGGTAGTGTCTCCGAATACATCGTCACCAAGAGTGTTCACCATCGAGACTTTTGCATTCAAACGTCTTGCCATCACTGCTTGGTTTGCACCCTTACCGCCAAACCCAAGTGCAAATGAATCACCAATAACTGTTTCTCCTGCCTGTGGAACTTTTTTCACGTAAGCAACCATGTCAATCATTGTGCTTCCAACAACTACAACATGCGGAACTTGCGGTTGCGCTGACATTTAAGCTCCTTACGACACGAAGAAATATAGACTGATCTCTCTAGACGGAATCTACTCCACAAGATAGGTTATCTGCAATCGTTCTCAGTAACGAGATTCTGACAGAAAAGGGGGACGGCGTTGTCTACTGTAACAATCACTGATGTTGCAAAGCACGTCGGTGTCTCGGTAGCAACAATTTCACGTTATCTCAGCGGCTTTACTGTTCGTAATCAAGAACAAATCCGCGAAGCAATTATCGAATTAAATTATCGCCCTAGTGCTGCTGCTAGAAATCTAAAATCAGGACGTACGGGAATCATTGCCATCGTTGTTCCAGATGTTACAAACCCATTCTTTGCATCGATCGTTGAAGGTGCTGAAAGTGCTGTTGGTGAAGATCGGATGATTCTCCTGGTCAACTCCGGCGATTCTCGTGAGCGCGAAGAGAAGGCGTTAAGCCAACTCTTTGGACGCGTCGATGGGGTAATCATGGCCCCACTTACTGAAGATGAGCAAGGACCATCATTTTTTAGCCAATTTGGTTTGCCGATTGTCTTTGTAGATCGAGTAACTAAAGATGGTGAAAAATTTAGCTCTGTCCTGACTGATAATGCCAAGGGCGCTCAGATTGCAACCGAAAATCTGATCAGCCACGGCCATCGAAAGATTGCAATGATTGGTGGGCCCTGCAGTACTACCCCTGGCAAAAAGCGTGCTGATGGATATCGGGCCGCGCTCACAAAAGGTGAGATCACATTACTGAACGAGTATTTCATCGAGTCAGATTTCTCTGAAGCCGGTGGTTACGCCGCAATGTGCCAATTACTAGAAATTGATGCCCCGCCTACAGCAGTATTCGTTGCAAATAACCTTATGACAATCGGGGCACTGCACGCACTCCGCGATCGAGGCGTGAGTATTCCAAGTGAAATCTCAATCATCGGTTTTGATGATCTTGAATTTGCAGAGCTGATTAACCCACCTCTAACGGTCATCGCTCGAGATGCGCGCCTTCAAGGGTCGCAGGCGATGGATCTAATGATCAAACATCTCAACAACGGGGGAGCAACCCCACCAGAGCATTCAATG
>JBILSO010000105.1:0-3381 GCA_044372065.1 Candidatus Planktophila sp.
CATGGGCTACTTCTCGTCATGGCCATAAGAAGATCTCCAAGCGAATTATCGCGACCGAGCTTCGCCAAAAGGGAGTTACGCAAGAGCAGATCGATGAAGCGCTCGATCAGATTGATGATGAATCTGAATATCGTGCAGCATTTGATCTTGGATTTAAGAAGTACAACACGATGTCACGTCTCGAGCCAGAGGTTCAGATCCGCAGAATTCAATCTCTCTTACAGCGCAAAGGGTTTAGCTTTTCAGTAATTGGCCGAGTACTGCGCGAGCTTGATCTTCTCGATCGTTAAGACTTTGCTAGATGCTCGCTCAAGCGAGCAGCGGTTGCAACAACTGCGGCAGCATGTAAACGCCCTGGTTGGCGGCCAAGTCTTTCGATAGGGCCACTTATTGAAACCGCTGCAATAACTTTTCCGTTAGGTCCGCGTACTGGCGCAGAGACTGATGCAACTCCTGCTTCGCGCTCTCCGACTGATTGCGCCCACCCACGACGGCGATCTGCGGCAAGATGAGCTGCTGTAAAGCGTGCGTTCTTTAAGCCGCGATGAATCTTTTCAGAGTCTTCCCAAGCTAAAAGTATTTGCGCTGCAGATCCGGCTGTCATTGTCAGCGATGCACCAACTGGGACAGAGTCGCGAAGACCCGATAAACGTTCGGCGACAGCGACACAGATTCGAATATCACCTTGACGGCGATAGAGTTGTGCGGATTCCCCAGTTGCATCACGAAGAGCGGCAAGTGCTGGACCGGCAGCGGCAAGTAAACGATCTTCACCTGCAGCACCAGCTAGTTCGCCAGAGCGAGGCCCTAAGATAAAGCGTCCTGTCAGATCACGGGATACAAGGCGATGAAATTCAAGGGCAACAGCTAATCGGTGCGCGGTAGGACGGGCAATGCCAGTTGCTGCCACGAGTTCTGCCAGTGAGTGAGGACCCGATTCCAAAGTCGCCAAAATCGCTACGGCTTTATCTAATACGCCGACTCCGCTATTCTTTCTATCCACCTGGTGATATTAACATCCCACCTAGTGAGATGCAAAGATTGAGTAAAAAGGGGTAGCGATGGGAAAGACACTTGCGGAGAAAATCTGGGCAGAGCACATTGTTCGCCAAGCAGATGGTGAACCTGACCTTCTCTATATCGACCTCCATCTCATTCATGAAGTAACAAGTCCGCAAGCCTTTGATGGCTTGCGCCTGACAGGTCGCACAGTGCGCCGTCCAGATTTAACAATTGCAACCGAAGATCACAACGTGCCAACGCTAGATATCTTGAAGCCAATTGCAGATCCGGTTTCAAAGCTTCAGGTGGATACTCTTCGCGCAAATTGCAAAGAGTTTGGCGTACGCCTGCACTCACTTGGTGATCTTGATCAAGGAGTGGTCCACGTGGTTGGCCCTCAGCTCGGAATTACGCAGCCAGGAATGACAATTGTTTGCGGAGATTCACATACCTCAACGCATGGCGCATTTGGAGCGATCGCATTTGGAATCGGTACATCTGAAGTTGAGCACGTTCTTGCAACTCAGACCCTGCCATCAACTCGCCCTAAGACAATGGCGATCAATGTCGAAGGGACACTAAAGCCTGGTGTTACTTCAAAAGACATCATCCTTGCCATCATCGCAAAGATTGGAACCGGCGGGGGACAGGGGTACATTATTGAATACCGTGGAAGTGCTATCCGCGCACTCTCTATGGAGAGCCGCATGACAGTCTGCAATATGTCTATTGAAGCAGGTGCTCGAGCCGGTTTGATCGCACCTGATGAAACAACATTTGCATATATCAAGGGGAAGCCGCATGCACCTGAGAATTGGGATGAGGCTCTTGCATACTGGAAGACTCTCTACACAGATTCTGATGCGAAATTTGATGTTGAAGTTGATCTGAACGCTGATGATCTTGAGCCATTTGTCACATGGGGTACTAACCCTGGCCAAGGTTTGCCACTTAATGCCAGCGTTCCAAATCCTGCAGATTTCGCAGATTCTTCAGAGCGCACAGCAGCAGAACGTGCACTTGAATACATGGGACTCACCGCTGGTACACCACTCAAAGAGATAGCGATTGACACTGTTTTCTTGGGGTCTTGCACCAATGGCCGCATCGAAGATCTACGAAGTGCGGCAGAAGTTGTCAAAGGTAAGAAGATCGCCTCAACACTTCGCATGCTCGTAGTTCCTGGATCTGCACGAGTGCGCCTACAAGCAGAGGCAGAAGGACTCGACAAAGTCTTTATCGATGCAGGCGCTGAATGGCGAAATGCCGGATGTTCCATGTGTCTTGGAATGAATCCAGATCAACTTGCTGTCGGTGAGCGCTCAGCATCAACGTCAAACCGCAACTTCGAAGGACGTCAAGGAAAAGGTGGGCGTACCCACTTGGTTAGCCCACTTGTTGCAGCAGCTACCGCGCTTCGCGGAAAACTTTCTTCGCCAGCGGATTTGTAAGGAGATATGACCATGGAGAAATTCATTAAGCACACTGGTACCGGAGTTCCGCTACGTCGCAGCAATGTAGATACAGATCAAATTATTCCGGCCGTCTACCTTAAGCGCGTCACTCGTAGTGGCTTTGAAGATGGTCTCTTTGCAGCATGGCGCAATGATCCAGAGTTCGTGCTCAATAAAGACGAATACAAATCTGGCACAGTCCTACTTGCTGGAGCAGATTTCGGAACCGGCTCATCACGCGAACATGCCGTATGGGCGTTGCAGAACTATGGATTCAAGGTCGTGATCTCTTCTCGCTTTGCAGATATTTTCCGAGGCAATTCGCTCAAGGGTGGACTTCTGACTGTGATTTTGCCACAGGCAGATGTCGAGGCAATGTGGGCGGCAGTAGAGGCAGATCCATCTACTGCTATCACAGTAGATTTAGAATCCCGCACAGTTTCTTATGGTTCTATCTCTCATCCATTTGCAATCGATGATTACACGCGTTGGCGCTTGATGGAAGGCCTCGATGACATCGGATTGACCTTGAAGCAGACCGACTCCATTGATACATTTGAAGAAAAGCGAGCATCACATAAGCCCGCGACGCTTCCAATTCGCTCGTAGCGCTAAAAACAAGCGTGAAATAAGGCTTTTCTCGCTAGGGGTTAGTGTGATCTGTAAAACTCTCAACCGTAGAATGAGGGTTTTTTACGCATAAATACTGCAATTTCTGCGAAATATTAAACCGCGACACGCCCGCTTTAATGTAGGCATCACCCCTATCCCTAGTTTAAGTTTTACACAGGTTAAGCAAAAGCTTAATTTTGAGCGTAAAACTAAGGGGATTTTGATGAATAAGGCCCAATTCATTGCCGCGTTGGCCCCACACTTCAACGACAGCAAGAAGGAAGCAGCTCACGCTGTAGATATCGTTTTTGAC
>JBILSO010000106.1:0-3335 GCA_044372065.1 Candidatus Planktophila sp.
CTGTTGAAGAGGCATACGAATTAGCAAAGATCTGTGCAATCAATGCTCTCGCAGCAGTCGAATTAGTAGCTCCAGTTGACTCAATTGTTAAAGTAGTTCGTATTGTCTGTTACGTCAATGGAGCACCTGGATTTGTCAGTCAGCCAGCCGTTGCTAACGGTGCATCAGAGCTATTCATGCACATTTGGGGCGATGCAGGGGTTGCAGCTCGTAGCGCTTTAGGTGTTGCTGAGTTGCCACTTAATTCACCGGTTGAGGTCGAACTCACCGTTGAAGTTGCCTAAGAAGTTATTACTTACCGCGCTTACTTAAGCGCTCAAGATCAGTAATTAATACTGCGCGACCATCAAGACGTAACCATCCGCGACCTGCAAAATCTGCAAGTGCTTTATTAACGGTCTCACGAGATGCGCCGACTAGTTGAGCAAGTTCTTCTTGAGTGAGTTCGTGCTGAACAAAGAGACCTTCAGGAGTTTGCTTACCAAAGCGCTCACCGAGATCAATTAAAGCCTTAGCAACGCGACCTGGAACATCTGAGAAGACGAGATCGCCAACAGCTTCATTGGTGCGACGAAGGCGTTGTGCCAAGCGCGCCAAGAGCTGCAAAGAAACATCCGGATTTTCGCGCAGCCATGGAATCAACTTTTCGTGGCTGAGCGAAAGAAGTTTTGCATCAGTGACTGCAGTTGCAGCAGATGTGCGCGGACCTGGATCAAAGAGTGAGAGCTCGCCGAACATTTCGCCGGGTCCAAGGATTGATAAGAGGTTCTCGCGACCATCTCCACTTGAGGTACCAAGCTTGAGTTTGCCTTCGACGATGACGTAGACATGCTCGCCGCTATCGCCCTCTTTAAAGAGGATTCCGCCCTTGCTGATCTTTACCGAATCCATAGATGCGCGCAGTGAAACGGCGGCAGCATCATCGAGTGCAGTAAAGAGTGGGGCCTTGCGTACGACTTCATCTTCAATGGACACGGGGGTAGTTTACTCGCATGAGCGCAGATCGCGAAACCCGGAAGAGTGCTAGCGCTATTTATCGCATTCTCACCAAAACCTATCCAGAGGTTGATTGTGAGCTCGATTTCCAGAACCCACTTGAATTGGTTATTGCAACGCTCCTATCGGCGCAGTGCACAGACAAGCGCGTGAATGCGGTGACCCCTCGTCTTTTCAAAAAATATAAAAATGTTCGAGCCTATGCAAAAGCCCCCGTGGAAGACATTGAAGAAGTTATTTACCCGCTTGGTTTTTATCATGCGAAGGCACGACACATCAAAGGTCTGAGTGCAAAGATAATTGAAGATTTTGATGGAGAAGTTCCTGCAACGTTAGAAGAGTTAATCACCTTGCCTGGTGTTGGTCGCAAGACGGCCAATGTTGTCTTAGGCCATGCCTTTGGTATTCCTGGAATTACAGTTGACACTCACTTTGGCCGTCTCTCTCGTCGCTTTCACTGGAGCGCATCGATGGATCCAGTAAAAGTTGAGCACGAAGTTGGGGAACTTATTCCAGAAAAAGAGTGGACCAACCTCTCGCAAAGAATGATTTGGCATGGACGACGGGTATGTCATTCACGTAAACCGGCGTGCGGAGCATGCACACTTGCAAAGATATGTCCTTCGGTGGGCATCGGTGAGATGGATTCAGTGAAGGCAGCGCTACTTGTGAAGACAGATAAGGATTTCCGATGAAGAGGATCGCACTTGTCGCTGCACTATTTCTCCTTGCTGGTTGTGGCCAAGAGACAATGGCACTACCAGGAGATGGAGTGGTTGTTGATTGCTCAACAATTGCCACCACCAAAACAAGTAATACTGGAGCGTTACTAACATGTCTTGACGGTAAATCCACGATTGATGTGGGACAGATTAAAGGCCCAGTGTTAGTTAATGTCTGGGGATCTTGGTGCGGGCCATGTAAAGACGAAATGCCAATTTTTGTTGATTTCTATAGCAAATATAAGGAGAAAGTTTCACTCATTGGAATTAGCGTTGAGGAAGCTGATGCCCAGAACGCGCGCGATTTTATAAAGCTCTATGGGATGAGTTGGCCGAATCTGAATGATCCCGATGGAAGAACGCGTGGATCTTTGGGTATGGGTGTACCTATTACCCTATTTATAGATGCCGAAGGCAAAGTTGTCTATAGAAAAATCGGAGTTGTCACTACTATTAAAGAGCTTGAAAGAGATACGCAAAAATACTTAGGAGTCCAACTGTGAACTATGTAGATATTCTGATTATTCTTGCCGCACTTGCTTCGTTTGTATCTGGCTACAAAAGCGGTTTTTTGAAGACAATTTTTGCGGTGGCTGGAAATATCGGCGGAGCAATCCTTGGTCTCTTACTCGCGCTAAATCTCATGGGGGATTGGGCACTCGATGGTAAAAAAGTCGGAATCGCAATCGCTTCAATCTTCCTTGGATCATTTATCGGTCGCGTTATTGCAAGTGCTCTCACAAAGGGTTTGAAGGCGACGATTATTCGTGGACCTTTGGCATTTATTGATCAGATTGCTGGGGCAGGGCTCTCGCTGGCACGCACAGTCATCTTTGTCTTTCTTATTGGTGCGATTTTGGCCTGGTCACCTTGGCAGAGCGGGAAAGATGCAATTGCGGAAAGTGATCTCTATCCGAAGATTGAGAGCAATCTCCCAGGTGTAGTTACCTCGATTAAAGATACGGTTGCGGAAAAGCTTGAAGGAATTAATCTTCGTCCTTAGAAGAATGTAAGCCTTCTGCAATGAGCTTCATGACATTCGGATCTGCCAGCGTTGTGGCATCTCCCACCGCACGGTTTTCAGCAACATCTTTGAGTAAGCGTCGCATAATCTTGCCGCTTCGAGTCTTTGGAAGTTCGTTAACAACCATAATCTGACGAGGGCGTGCGATTGCACCAATCTCCTTGGTGACATGTGCACGTAATTCCTTAACCAGAGCATCACCGTTGGCATGTTCGATGCCGGTACGCAGAATTACGAAGGCAACTATCCCTTGCCCTGTCATCTCATCGGCAGCTCCAACAACAGCGGCTTCAGCGACTGCTTCATGTGAGACAAGTGCTGACTCAACTTCGGTTGTTGAGATGCGGTGGCCAGAAACATTCATCACATCATCTACTCGACCGAGTAACCAGATCGCACCTTCGTTATCGAGCTTTGCACCATCTCCAGCAAAGTAGATTCCATCAAAACGCGACCAGTAATTTTCACGATAGCGCTGATCCTCACCCCACACGCCGCGAAGCATTGATGGCCATGGCTTATCAAGAATCAAATAACCACCGTGACCATTAGGGACTGCAACTCCATTGTCATCAACAACTTTTGTACTAATG
>JBILSO010000123.1:0-10786 GCA_044372065.1 Candidatus Planktophila sp.
TTGTGAGGCGGCGCTTCATTCCACCGCTTAAGGATTCAACCTTTGCACTTCGCTTCTCTTCAAGTTGGGCAAATGCCAAAAGTTCTTCGATCTTTCCTTTGAGAAATTTGCGACTCAGACCAAAGTAACGTCCGTAAATATAAAGATTTTCAGTAACGCTTAATTGAGTATCTAAATTATCTTGTTGCGGCACAACGCCAAGGTGAGCGCGAATCTGTGGACCAAATTGTTCAGGGTCTTTATCCAAGATTGTCAGATCACCCGATGTGCGCTGAGATGTTGCACCAATCATTCGCATCGCGGTTGATTTACCTGCACCGTTTGGACCTAAAAGGCCAAAGGATTCACCCTTGACCACATCAAAGTCGATGCCATTAACCGCGGTGAAATCGCCGAATGTTTTAGTCAGTCCACGCGCATGGATAAGAGATTGAGTCATTATCCGATCTTATCGCGCCTGCTGCAGTGTTCTCATCCACTCTTCGACTGCATCAGGGTGACGTGGAATTCGTTCTGAGAGATTACGGCAGCCATCTGCTGTCACGAGTACATCGTCTTCAATACGGATACCGATTCCGCGATATTCAGGGGTGAAGAGCTCATCATCAGGCTGGATGTATAGCCCCGGCTCAACGGTAAGAATCATTCCTTCGCGCAACACAGCATCTGTGTAATTTTCTTTTCGTGCCTTTGCGCAGTCATGGACATCAAGACCTAAGTGATGACTCACTCCATGCAAAGTCCAGCGGCGATGTAAACCAACTTCTGGACGCATGGATTCTTCTGCGCTGACGGTAAGTACTCCCATATCGGCTAAGCCTTTTGCCAATACCTCTTGGCAGGCTTTATTGATATCTGAAAAAACTGCACCAGGCTTCACCGCTGCAAATCCAGCAAGTTGTGATTCATAGACCAACATATAGAGCGCACGCTGAGCAGGAGAGAACTTTCCAGAAATCGGCAAGGTACGCGTGATATCTGCGGTGTAGAAAGAATCTACTTCGATACCTGCATCGATAAGAATTAGATCACCATTGTTAACAGCACCGTCATTGCGTATCCAATGTAGAACACACGCGTGTGACCCACTTGCTGCGATGGTGTTGTAACCAACGCCATGTCCCTCAAGACGAGCACGACCGTTAAAAGCACCTTCAACAATGCGCTCACCACGAGGATGTTCAGCTGCTGCAGGAAGTGTCAAGATGACATCGTTAAAACCAAAACCAGTCGCATCGACTGCCAGTTGCATTTCGCGAATTTCGTAATCGTCTTTGATCAAGCGTTGCTCAGATGTAAAGATCACAAACTCTTCTTCGCGTGGGTGAACTGCAATTGCTGCATCAACCATACGATCGCCTCCGCGCACGAGAAGCGCAGGAGCACCTGTGAGGAAATTCTTAAGTTCAGTCACCTTACGTGTAGGAATCTGATACCGAGTCTGCGCCTCACTTAGCGTGTAGCGACGACCAACCCAGAGCTCGCCATAATGGGTATCGCGATAGAAAGCTTCGGTATCTCGCGTTGAACGCGGATGTATATATAGATATGTATCGTGGCCACCTTCTGCTTTTGGCTCCATCACCAAAACAGCATCTTCAGTTGCATCGCTGCCCTGAACTCCGCTGTAGTAAGCAAAAGTCGAATCTGGTCTATACGTATAGTCGGTATCGCATGTTCGATTCTTGGAGTTACCGGCAGGAATAACAAGTCGAAGACCTTCAAATGCTGCAGAGAGAACTTGTCTACGCACATATGTATAGGTAACTACTTCGAGAGGATCGAGTTCGGGAAGATCGGATGGGAGCCAACCGGTCTTCATGAATTCACCATAAGCTTCAGAAGGAGCCTGATCATGCACTCTCTTGGTCGTGGTGGTTTCAACCTCAGCGTTCTCATTATTCATATCTTTAGTCTACCGAGATCAATCTAAAACTGAAGTCCCTTCACCTAGCCACTCTGCCCTCGTATACTTTCCGAATGCGCAGCGCTGATTGGTTTTCAGGAAATACAAAGGATTCCTATATTCATCGCGCATGGATGCGCCGCGGTAATCCAGATTCAGCCTTCACCGGCACCCGCCCACAGATAGCAATTTTAAATACTGCATCCGATCTCACCCCATGCAATATGCACTTAGATGAAGTAGCTCAAAGTGTGAAGAATGGAATTTGGGAAGCAGGCGGAATTCCGCACAACTTACCGATGCTCTCACTCGGTGAAACCAATTTACGTCCAACTGCAATGCTCTGGCGCAACTTAGCTGCAATGGCAGCCGAGGAAATGATCCGCGGTAATCCAATTGATGGCGTTGTTCTCCTTGGCGGTTGCGATAAAACAATTCCATCACTTCTTATGGGTGCAACATCTGTCAATCTGCCAGCAATTATTGTTCCCGGCGGACCAATGCTTAACGGAACATTCAAGGGAAAGATGTTGGGCTGCGGTACAGATGTCTGGCGCTTTAGCGCCGATGTGCGTTCTGGAAAGATGAGCCAAGAAGATTTCAACGCATCAGAAAGTTCGATGATTCGTAGTAAAGGCCATTGCAACACAATGGGAACAGCCTCAACGATGGGCTGTATTGCAGAAGCACTCGGCATGACTCTGCCAGGTTTGGCTGGAACTCCAGCTGCAGATAGCCGCCTACTTCAAGCAAGCCATGACTCAGGTCGTCGCATTGTTGAGATGGTGAAAGAAGATTTGAAGCCGCAAGACATTCTTACCTTTGGCGCATTCACTAATGCAATCGTGGCACTGGGTGCAATCGGCGGATCTACAAACGCTGTCGTCCACTTACTGGCAATCGCAGGCCGAGCTGGCGTTGACCTCACACTCGATGACTTTGACCGCATTGGATCGCGCATCCCGCTACTTGTAAACCTACAACCAGCCGGCGAGCACCTCATGGAGGACATGTTCCGTGCAGGTGGTTTGCGTGCAGTGTTGGCACAGGTTGAAAAGCATCTTGATCGCAGCGCAATCAACGTTACTGGCAAGCCTTTGGTCGACAGTCTTAAGGGTGCAGAGATTTACGATTCAACAGTTATTGCAACATATGAGAAGCCACTGCAACCTGAAGCAGGCATTGCAGTATTGCGCGGAAATATCGCACCTGATGGCGCAGTCATCAAACCTGCAGCAGCAAGTCCCAACTTACTTGTTCACACAGGCCCAGCTGTTGTCTTTGAGAGCATCGAAGATTTTCACGCGCGCATCGATGATCCTGATTTATATGTTGATGAAAATAGCGTTTTAGTATTACGCGGATGTGGGCCTAAGGGTTATCCGGGAATGCCAGAAGTTTCCAACATGGCGATTCCAAAAAAGTTACTTGAAAAAGGTATTGATGATCTTGTTCGAATCTGCGACGGCCGCATGAGTGGAACTGCATTCGGAACTGTTGTTTTACATGTTTCCCCCGAAGCCGCAGCTGGCGGCCCACTTGCACTTATTCGCAACGGAGACTTGATTGAACTCAATGTTCCAGCGCGAACGATCAATGTAAAAATTAGTGACGAAGAGTTAGTGGCGAGAACTCCCTCAGCAGCCACGATGGAGAGTTTGGCAAAGCCAACTCGAGGTTGGGAGCGCATCTATGTCGATCATGTTCAACAAGCGCACCTTGGCGCTGATCTTGATTTCTTGCGTGGCGCCAGTGGTTCAGCGACTCCGCGCGAATCGCACTAATCTCAGCAAGGAGATCGAGCCTCGATTCTCCCAATTAACAATGTGCAAAAGACACGGTAGACTTGGCCTCACACTTGGAGACGTCGCATAGCCCGGTCGAGTGCGCCTCACTGCTAACGAGGTAAGGGGTTAAACCCTTCAGGAGTTCAAATCTCCTCGTCTCCGCTCTTAGATTTTTATCATTGTAAAAACATTGAAATTCTTATTGTTTTATAGGCTTTTGTAATTCCTTTTTAATTTCATTTGTAAAAAACTCTTTCTTCAGAAAAAAACTTTCAAAAAAAGTTCAAAATAAGGTGAGGGTGATCTTGGGGTGATCATTGCTCTAAATCACCCTTTAGGGTTTATCTAAAATCACCCCACTCTTAACATTAATACCTCTCAATCTGCACTAATAGAAGAGGTATTTTTCGCATGCTAGCCAAGGTGACTCTGCCCTCTCGGGCTCAGATTTCACGATGGCTCGTATACGCACTTTTCACTGGTCTGTTCGTTGCACTAACGCCAGTACCCGCGCAAGCTGCAGTTCCAAGCGCACCGAGAAGTGTCACTGGAATTGCAGGAAATGGCTTCGCAAAGATAACTTTCAGAGCGCCAAGTCCGAACGCGAATATTATAAATTACAAATTTTCGATTGATTCAGGAACCACCTACACAACCATTTCACCCGGCCTTGGATCATCCGCATCGGATATATGGGGGAGTAATTACACCACTAACGTTTCTTACAACCCGGCACTCATAAACCTTACTAATTCACTTTACATTTTTGGACTTACTCCTGGAACAACGTACAACATAAATTTAATCGCAGTAAACGCTGATGGTGATTCGTTGCCATCGGCAACAGTTGCGGTTACTCCAACCTCTGGAGTTCCATCGCCTCCAGGGTTTATGTCAAAACTTTCTACTCTTGGAACAATTCCGATAGCTCCAAACGTGCGTGATAATTTGGTACAGACATTTCAATCAGGTAATCTAATTATGGACTTTGTAGAGCCTCCTAATGGAGGATCACCAATTGATTTTTATCAGTATTCAATTTCCACGACCGATGGTCTTGCAGAGGGTCAAGTTGTATGGCAAGACTTTGCGTCGCCATCCGCGAATCTTCCACTCGTTATACCTTTGTCCACTCTCAATTACACCACTACATATTATCTGTATTTGAGATCACATAATGCAAATGGTTTTAGTGCATATAGTCGTAGCTACACAGATTTTACAGGTGGATCGCAGGCTCACGGTGTGAGTTTCGGAAGACCGGGTCGTCCATCGAGACCGTCGTCACCAGCGGTAACAAGAAGTGGTTCTGATGCAATTGTTTCATTCATTCCAGGGTCTGATGCTGGATATCCAATAACAGATTATTTGTATTCAACCAATGGAACTAATTACATGTCTGCAGGTAGTGCGTCTTCTCCGATAACAGTCCCTGGGGCCGCAACAAATTCCATCGTAACCATCTATATCAAAGCAGTGAATTCAATTGGAGAGAGTAGTGTCCGCACAGTTACGACCGGGCCTCTTACTGCGAATCAGAGTATTCCAACAAAATCTCTTGCGGTTTCCGTGGCGGCAACTTCTTTCACACCAGTCACTGCTTCATATGGAACAGCGCCATACTCATACTCAGTTTCACCCTCGCTCCCATCGGGCTTGTCCATGGCTAGCTCAACCGGAGCGGTCACTGGAACTCCGACAGCAGCTAATTCAGCCACTAATTACACAGTCACCGTTACTGACGCAGCGTCTGCAACGGAAACAAACACATTTTCGCTCACAGTGGCTTCGGTTCTTTCAACTACACTCGCGATCGCAGCCGAAACCTTGACTGCTGGAGCTGTTGCACCGAGCTCAACCCCTGTTACGGCAAGTGGTGGAACATCACCGATCACATATGCAATTTCACCATCTCTGCCATCAGGACTGTCGATGAACACCTCCACCGGAGCGATCACGGGAACGCCTGTTTCATCGGCGGCTGTGACAAATTACACAGTGACTGCGACGGATGCGACAGCAGCCACAAGTGCAAAAACATTTGCGCTAACCATTGCAACGGCGCTAACAACAACACTTGCTAAATCCGTTGAAACAATTACAGCAGGTGCTGCGGCAATTTTTACGCCAGTTACATCATCTGGTGGCACACCATCGGTTACTTTTTCGATCTCACCGACATTGCCATCGGCACTTTCAATTAATACCGCAACAGGAGCAATTACTGGCACTGCAGTCGCAGGCGCCGCACCAACTAACTACACAGTGACTGCAACAGATTCCAATGGCGCAACTAGTTCAAAGACTTTTGCGCTAGTTATCAATGGTCCGCTTACTGCAACACAGGTAGTTGCTTCGACTGTTCTTACCAATGGAACCGCTGCCACATCCTTTACGCCTGTGACTGGATCCGGTGGAACAGCACCTCTGAGTTATACGGTTTCTCCAGGACTGCCTTCAGGCCTATCAATGAGTAGCTCTACTGGAGCAATCACAGGTACACCTTCAGTTACTAGCTCTGCCGCAACTTATACGGTGACGGTCACAGATTCTGCATCCGTTACGGCTACAAATACTTTTTCACTTACTATCTCTGCCGCTCTATCAACTACGTTAGCGATTACATCGGAAACTCTAACTGCAAGCGCTGCAGCAACTTCATTTATCCCAGTCACAGCAAGTGGCGGAACATCACCGATAACTTTGGCGATTTCACCATCTCTGCCATCTGGACTATCGATGAATACTTCTACCGGTGCCATCACTGGAACTCCGGCTTCATCGTCATCAGCCACTAATTACACAGTGACTGCAACAGATGCTAATGGAGCGACGAGTTCTAAAACTTTTACACTATCCGTTTCAACTGCTCTTTCCACAGCACTTGCTGTCTCCAGCCAGACTTTGACCGCATCGGTTGCGGCAACATCATTTACCCCGGTGACGTCATCAGGCGGTACTCCAACCCTTACTTATTCGATTTCTCCATCTCTGCCATCTGGCTTATCAATTAATTCAGCAACCGGTGCCATCACTGGAACACCGGCATCATCAACGGCTTCAACTAACTTCACAGTGACTGCAACTGATGCAATCGGTGCAACAAGTTCTAAGACTTTCGCGCTGACTGTGTCAACTGCTCTTTCCACAACACTTACCATCTCTAGCCAAACTTTGACTGCAGCAGTTGCTGCAACGTCCTTTATTCCAGTCACAACGAGTGGAGGAACATCTCCGATAACTCTCGCGATTTCACCATCCCTGCCATCTGGACTCTCGATGAACACTGCTACAGGCGCCATCACTGGAACACCGGCATCATCTTTATCTTCAACTAACTTCACAGTTACTGCAACAGATGCAAACGGCGCAACAAGTTCCAAAACTTTTGCACTCACTGTCTCAGCATCTCTTACAACAACTCTTGCGATTGCAGCTGAAACAATTACAGCAGGTGCGGCAGCAAGCTTTACGCCAGTTACATCATCTGGTGGTACTCCATCAGTCGCCTTTTCAATTTCACCAACGCTGCCTAGCGGACTCTTGATGAACACTTCCACAGGAGCCATTGCAGGAACTCCAGCCTCAGCTGCTGCATCGGCAAACTACACAGTTACGGCAACAGATACTAATGGCGCGACTAGCTCAAAGACATTTGCGCTAGTTATCAATGGTCCGCTTTCTGCAACACAGGTAGTTGCTTCGACTGTTCTTACCAATGGAACCGCAGCGACGTCCTTTATCCCAGTTACATCTTCTGGTGGAACCGCACCTCTAAGCTACGCAGTCTCTCCAGGACTGCCTTCAGGCTTATCAATGAATAGTTCTACGGGAGCAATCACAGGTACACCTTTAGTTACTAGCTCCGCCACGATTTACACCGTGACGATCACAGATGCCGCATCGGGAACCGCAACAAGTACTTTCTCCCTTACTGTCTCAGCATCTCTTACAACCACTCTTGCCATCGCTTCCGAGACGCTGACCGCAAACGTCGCCGCAACTTCATTTATCCCAGTCACAGCAAGTGGCGGAACATCACCGATAAGTCTCGCGATTTCACCATCCCTGCCATCTGGACTGTCGATGAACACCTCCACCGGTGCCATCACGGGAACTCCAGCATCATCTTTATCTTCAACTAACTACACGGTAACTGCAACAGATGCCAATGGCGCAACAAGTGCAAAGACATTTGCTTTAACTGTTTCAACTGCGCTGTCCACAGCACTTGCTATCTCCAGCCAGACTTTGACCGCAAGCACTGCAGCAACGTCATTTATCCCAGTCACCGTTAGTGGAGGAACATCTCCGATAACTCTCGCAATTTCACCATCCCTGCCATCTGGCTTGGCTATGAACACTTCAACCGGTGCCATCACGGGAACGCCGACATCATCTTCATTTTCAACTAACTACACAGTCACGGCCACAGACGCTAACGGGGCAACTAGCGCCAAGACATTCGCACTGACAGTCTCACCTGCGCTTTCAACAACTCTTGCTATCTCTAGCAAGACTCTCACGGCATCGGTTGCAGCAACGTCATTTATCCCAGTCACGGCTAGTGGCGGAACGTCGCCGATAACTCTCGCAATTTCACCATCGCTGCCATCTGGTTTAGCAATGAACACTTCAACTGGTGCCATCACCGGAACGCCATCATCCTCAGCTAGTGCGACTAACTACACAGTGACCGCAACTGATGCTAACGGAGCGACAAGTTCCAAGACTTTTGCCTTAACCATTTCAACAGCACTTTCTACGACACTGGACGTCGCAGCAGAAACGCTTACCGCAGCATCGGCAGCCAGCTTCACTCCAGTCACGGCAATTGGTGGAACATCACCAATTACTCTCGCCATCTCGCCATCTTTACCATCTGGATTGGCTATTAACACATCAACCGGTGCCATCACTGGAACGCCCACCGCATCGGCAGCATCTACAAATTACTCAGTGACTGCTACAGATGCTAACGGCGCAACCAGTTCAAAGACTTTTGTGCTATTTATCAACGGGCCACTTGCTGCTGCACAAACTATTCCAACGAAGATCTTGACCGGTTCCTTAGCTGCAACCTCATTTACCCCTGTCACCGGATCTGGAGGAACCGCACCTCTGAGTTACGCAGTCTCGCCAGGACTACCTTCAGGCTTATCAATGAGTAGCTCTACTGGAGCAATCACGGGCACACCATCATCGAGTAGCGCAGCGACTACTTACACGGTAACCGTGACGGATTCAGCAGGCGGGAGCGCGGTTAATACTTTCTCACTAACAGTTTCCGCAAGTCTCACGACAACGCTTGTAATCGCATCAGAAACGTTAACTTCCACAATCGCGGCCGCTTCTTCAACGCCGGTGACTGCAAGCGGTGGAACGTCACCAGTTACCTTATCTATCTCACCGTCGCTGCCAACTGGTCTGACAATGAACACTTCAACAGGTGCAATTACTGGGACTCCTGCTTCATCTAGCGCAGGCACTAACTACACCGTCACAGCAACAGATGCGAACGGTGCAACTAGCTCGAAGACTTTCACACTTGCCGTCTCTGCAGCCCTTACAACAACTTTGGCTGTTGCTTCAGAGACTTTAACCGCCGGTATCGTGGCTACGAGCTCAACTCCTGTTACATCATCAGGTGGAACCTCACCAATTACCTTATCTATCTCACCGTCACTTCCAACTGGTTTGGCAATGGGCACTTCAACAGGTGCAATCACTGGAACTCCAACAGCAGCAAATGTAGCGGCTAACTACACCGTCACAGCAACTGATGCTAACGGTGCAACTAGTTCGAAGACTTTCATACTTACTGTCTCTGCAGCCCTAACTACAACGCTTGTGATTACCTCGGAAACTTTGACTGCCAGCGCAGTCGCAGCAAGTTTCACTCCTGTCACCGCAAGTGGCGGAACTTCACCGATCACTCTCGGGATCACACCAACTCTGCCAACTGGCTTAGCAATGAACACGTCAACGGGTGCTATCACAGGAACTCCAGCAGCATCCAGCGCACGAACCAACTACACAGTGACTGCAACAGATGCTAATGGTGCGACTAGTTCTAAGACATTTGCTTTGGCGGTTTCTACTGCTTTAACTACAACGCTTACGGCAGCCTCAACTACTTTGACAACCTCAGTAGTTGCTACGCCATTTACGCCAGTAATTTCATCTGGCGGCACACAAAATGTTGTTTTTAGTATCTCGCCAACACTGCCAACGGGATTGACAATTAGTGCAGCAACAGGTGCTATCTCTGGCACTCCAACCGTTTCTATAGATTCTACGAACTACGTAATTACTGCTACGGATGCCAATGGAGTAACAAGTTCCAAAACAACAGCCCTTCTTATACAAGGTCCACTCGTTGCGACAGCTGCAATCTCAACTAAAACTTTGACTCAATCAAGGGCCGCTACTTCATTTATTCCAGTAGTCGGTTCGGGTGGTACTGCACCTCGTACTTATGCAATATCACCAAGTCTTCCAACTGGATTATCAATGAACTCGGCAACCGGTGCAATTACTGGCACTGCGACAGATAGTGCGACTGCAATCGTATATACGGTTACAGTTACAGATTCTATTTCAGATACGGCAACAAGCACCTTTGCTCTCGGTGTCTCACGAGCCTTGACTGCTGCCGTGGTAGTTGCTACAAAGACTTTGACTGCGACTCAAGCAACTTCAGCTTTCACACCCATCACAACCGATGGTGGCACTTCCCCAATTACTTTTGCGATTTCTCCCGGGCTTCCTTCTGGGCTCGTTCTAAGCACATCAACTGGAGCAATCACGGGAACGCCTGCAGCATCCGCGGTGGCAACGAGTTACACAATTACAGCAACCGATGCCAATGGACAAAGCTCTGCTGAAATATTCCAACTAGTAATTGCAGCCGCTCCCGTTGTTGTACCACCACCACCCGCTCGTGCGCCTACGCCTTCACCAACCCCTACGCCTTCACCAACCCCTACGCCTTCACCAACCCCTACGCCTTCACCAACCCCTACGCCTTCACCAACCCCTACGCCTTCACCAACCCCTACGCCTTCACCAACCCCTACGCCTTCACCAACCC
>JBILSO010000035.1:0-10775 GCA_044372065.1 Candidatus Planktophila sp.
ATCAGAGGTTGCGATCTCGTTGCGGATCTCAGTGACGCGGGCTGTAACTGCTGCCTTATCCCCTGCACCATCAACGATTGTTGTCGCATCCTTTGTGATCACGATGCGGCGAGCGCGTCCTAGATCTGTCAGGTTTACCTGATCAAGCTTCATGCCGATCTCACTTGAGATCACCTGTCCGCCGGTCAAGATGGCAATATCTTGCAACATCGCCTTGCGACGATCTCCAAAGCCTGGAGCCTTAACTGCTGCTGAAGTAAATACTCCACGCATACGGTTAACAACGAGGGTAGAAAGCGCCTCTCCTTCAACATCTTCTGCGATGATCAAGAGTGGCTTTCCTGCCTGTGAAACCTTTTCCAAGATTGGAAGAAGTTCAGCCAACGCTGAAATCTTATTTCCTGAGATCAAGATGTAAGCATCATCGAGAACTGATTCCATACGATCCTGATCGGTTACAAAGTAAGGAGAGATGTAGCCCTTATCGAACTGCATACCTTCTGTGAATTCCAGTTCTACAGATGCTGTTGATGCTTCCTCAACGGTGATGACGCCATCTTTGCCGACCTTATCCATCGCCTCTGCGATGAGATCTCCAATGGTGCGATCCTTAGCTGAGATAGTTGCAACATCTGCAATCTGCGCGCGATCCTTTACTGGGATTGCGATCTCGTGCAGCTTCTTTGAGACAGCTTCAACAGCTGCTTCAATACCAAGCTTGAGATCCATTGGCTGAGCACCGGCTGCAAGGTTACGAAGACCTTCCTTCACCATCGCTTGTGCCAACACGGTCGCAGTTGTTGTTCCGTCGCCTGCAACATCGTTTGTCTTTGTTGCAACTTCCTTTACAAGCTGTGCGCCCATGTTCTCGGCTGGATCTGAAAGTTCAATTTCCTTTGCAATGGTGACGCCATCGTTTGTAATCACTGGTGCGCCAAATGACTTGGCGATCACTACGTTTCGACCCTTAGGACCCAGTGTTACTTTGACGGTATCAGCGAGGATATTTACTCCACGCTCCATCGCACGACGAGCATGCTCGTCGAAATCTAGAATTTTTCCCATGGATTACTTCTCGATAACTGCGAGAATGTCGCGGGCAGAGAGAACGAGGTACTCCTCGTTGTTGTACTTCACTTCAGTTCCGCCGTACTTGCTGTAAAGAACGACATCGCCAACCTTGACATCCATTGGAACGCGCACGCCATCATCGAAGCGGCCTGGGCCTACTGCGAGAACGGTGCCTTCCTGTGGCTTCTCCTTGGCGGTATCTGGGATAACCAAACCTGATGCGGTGGTTGTCTCAGCCTCGTTGGTCTTTACAACGATACGGTCTTCAAGTGGCTTGATAGAAACGGCCATGGTCTTACTCCTTTTGCTTTTAGCAGTGTGAGGTCGAGAGTGCTAACGCTAAGACTAGGCAAGGGATGGAGCGCTCGCAAATTGAGCGAGCCAGAGTTTCTGGGTTAGAGGCTAACAGTCTCCACAGCCATCGACGAGGTTGCATCAAAGGCCAGCGGGCTGGCTGGGCGGCCGGCGGCGATCATCAGGGCCCCCAGGGAGGCCACCATCGCCCCGTTATCGGTGCACAGGGCTGGTTCAGGGATGGCCAGACTGATCTTGGCGCGCTCGCAGCGCTCGAGAGCGAGATGGCGAAGGCGCGAGTTCGCCGCGACTCCCCCAGCGATCACGAGACGATCGATTCCAGATTCTTGGCAGGCATGAGCTGCTTTCTGCAGCAATACATCCACAACAGCTTCTTGGAAGGATGCTGCGACATCTGCCTTTGCATAATGAGGTGTGGCTTCCAAATATCTAGCAACTGCTGTCTTTAGTCCTGAGAAAGAGAAATCGTAAGGACGAGTTCTCCAATCTTCTGATGTTGTGAGCCCGCGAGGAAAATCAATAGATGTTGGATTGCCATCACGTGCCGTGCGATCAATTGCGGGTCCACCCGGAAAACCTAAATCCATAATGCGTGCAATTTTATCGAAAGCCTCACCTGCTGCATCATCCATGGTTGCACCGAGTTTGGTAATCGAATGCGTGATGTCATCAATTTTCAAAAGCGATGAATGCCCACCGCTGACTAGTAGCGCAATTGTTGGTTCGACAGGGTTGTCATGAGTTAAGTAATCAACGCTGATATGAGCTGCTAAATGATTGACGGCATAAATTGGGCGACCAAGGCCAAGTGCTAAACCAGCAGCAGTTGATGTTCCCACCAAGAGCGCGCCGATTAATCCAGGACCTGCAGTAACAGCCACCGCATCAATATCTTTGAGTGTTAGCCCGGCATCCTTAAGTGCGTGAGCAAGTGCGGGTTGAATCGCCTCAAGGTGCGCCCGACTTGCAATCTCTGGGACAACTCCACCAAAGCGTGCATGTTCGTCAACACTTGACGCGATGACATTAGCAAGAAGTGTCCGCCCTGCAACGATTCCAATTGCGGTCTCATCACACGAAGTCTCAATGCCAAGAACTAGCGGCCCTCTGATTGCACTCATTCGAGCACCTTTGACATCACTAGAGCATCAATACCTGGACCGTAATAATCAGGACGCATTGAGATCACTGCAAAACCTTCAGAGATATAGAGCGCTTGCGCCGGCTGATTATTCTTTTCTACCTCTAAGAAAATCGTTGGGGACTTCTTTGAATACGCCCAATCAATGAGTGAAGTCACCATGTGACGGGCAATTCCGCGAAGGCGAAAATCAGGGTCTACAGCCACCGTCAATACATCGGTATCAGCACCTTCTTGAGCGCACATCGCTCCGGCCCATCCAACGATCTTGTGGTTGCTATCGCAGGCAACGAGATAGTGACGAGTGATCCCGTTATTGGAGATCTCTTCCTTGAATTGGCCGAGAGACCAGGGATCATCTTTAAAGATCTCTTTCTCCATGGCTGCAACAACAGGAATATCGAGAGCGATCATGGCGCGATAAGTAATTGTCATTTGCGATCCGCCGTAGCTACAGCATCTGGTCTACGTAAGTAGAAAGGCTCCGTGTAGTTGTCATCAGCAGATAATTCAACCATTCGAGTAATATCCGGATAGAGATCGATAATGTATCCACCAACATCTGCCGGAAAGTTAACACTCGGACCTTCAACGCGGATGCCGTCCTTGTAACGTGCCCAATAGATCTCTTTGCGGCGAGCGTCGATAGCAACAATGTACTCATATTGATGTACATCGATGGCATCTAGCGAACAAACACCAATCACAGGCAGACTGCGTGCTGCGGCAAATGCGCGTGCAAATGAGATACCAACGCGCAGTCCAGTAAATGGCCCTGGCCCCATACCAACAACAACGCGATCAGGATTGACTCCAGCAGAGAGCGCTTGCTTTACAAGTTCTGCAACAGCATTTCCATGGTCGGTCGCTCCATCGTGAAATCCCTGCCACACGATCTCACCATCTCGCACAATGCCAACGATGGTGCGTGATGTTGCGGTGTCAATGACTAATGAGACACTCACAGCTGCACACCGTCCCAACGAGAACCGATAGCTTTGACCGTAACAAATCTTTCATCATGAGTGCGATCAATAAAAATCTCTAAACGATCATCGCTTAAGCGAGCTGATTCAGCCCCGCCCCATTCAATGACAGTCAGACCATCCTCGCGGGCGGTATCAAGATCTAAATCATCAAGGTAGGCAGCAGCATTTCCTGCCTCCAATAAACGATAGACATCAACATGAATTAAAGGGATTGAACCTTGATGTATTCGTGAAATTACAAAGGTGGGTGATGTGATATCTGCAATTCCAAGTGCTCGTCCCACACCTTGCACGAAGACAGTCTTACCTGCACCGAGTGGACCGTTAAGAAGTATCAGATCCCCAGGGCGGCAGAGTTTGGCAATGTTTTCACCGAGGGCAGCCATTTGATCGACATTTTCGATGCGATGTGTGCCGACCTCACCTGTGCTCATAATGGGCCGATCTTCTCATGATTGACGGGGGCAGTAGATGACGAAAGGCCCTGGTTTCCCAGGGCCTTTCGTACTTACTGCTAGTTACTCATTGACAACCTTTACCAGTAGGACCTACTTCGAAAAGTCGTATTTGAGATCAGCTGGGCGGTAGTCGGCATCATCGCTTAGATAAGGAACGTACTTCGCGATATGTTCAACATAAGCAGCTGTTGGAACCTTGCCAGAACGAGCAGCTAGAGCGAGCATATTTACCCACGCCATTGTCTGCGCCTTGGTGAAGGTTTGATGTCCTGTACCGGAGACTGCAACAGGGGCGGTCAAATCTGGCGCACCTGTAGCCGTGAACTTGGTATAGGTATCTGGAGTAATTGCCCAGATTGCAAGAGTGTTCCAACGTGGCTTCTTCGCTCTAACTGCTGTCTTTGCAGCGAGAGTAGTTGCAGCTGCGAGATCTGCCTCCCACTTTTCAAGAGCAGCTTCGTAGACTGCACGCTTACGATCCACATAGCGTGAACTGTTTCCAGGGAATACCAGACGATCCGCCTCATTTGAAAGCAAGATTGTTGGCACTGTAGAAGTGAACTTGGATGCATCAAGAGCCTTGAGCTTAGCGATTGCTGCTGCATCTCCAGTCACGCGTGGAGCTGCTGCGATCACAGCAAGCATTGCATTGATTCCGTCATCGCCTGAGAGTCCTAGGTTGTAACGTCCAGCATCTCCCTCATCGAGAAGTGCTGAGTAGTTGGTCTTTGTATTGTCATACATTCCCGGACCTGTGATCTCAGAGATTGACTGTCCTGCGAGTACGCCCGTAGCAATTGCATCTCCCATGTTTTCAAGGACTGCAACTGTTGCGTTAATACTGTGCTCAGGAACAAGGCCACCGGTTGAGATTCCATCCATATGCGCACTCTTTGTTGGGATACCAATCAAGAGTCCGGTAAGGAGAAGCGCCGAACGCTGAGGAATTCCGGCTGGCTTTAGTGCCGCTGGGTATTCAAGTGCTGGAGCACCGTAATTAGTGCTCCAAGCTCTGAGAAGAGCAACGACCTTACCAAGTTCGGTAAGTGCTGCGACATGGCCAGCTGGACCTTTGAGGCCAAAAGCAGCGCAACCCTTGATGGTTGGATCAGCAAAGATGCTGAAGAGATACATCGCATCGCATGCGGACTGAATCGAATCAGCAGCAGAAGGTGTTAGCCCCGCCATGATTCCAACTGAATCTGCATATGTTGGGTACTTCTCAGCAAACGGAGTAATGATCGACCCAGCCTGAGAAGAGCCGTAAACGACCTTCTTTTGGATGGTTGGGAACTTAACTACAGCGATATCGATAACTTCCTTGAGCATCTCAACGCGAGCAGCTGTATTCCATCCTCGTGCACCTTTATCGGTACCGTCGTATGCAGCGATTCCATAACCAGCACGTAACATCTCCTTTGTAACATCCTGAGAAGTTACGGAGTTGCCTGGCGTTAGTTCAACAACGCCAGTTGGTGGTGTATAGCCTGGATATGGATATGTTGACTTAAAGCCATGCTCCCAAAAGAACATTGTTCCTTTGAAGTTTGCAGGCATTCTAAAGACATAGCTTGAACCGTTGGCAAGCTTGCCCTGACATGTTTCCACTCCAGCAGTTGTTGCACAGACAGGTGTCGCAGAAGCTGACGGCGCAACCGTTACAGCCAATGTTGCGACAAGTACTGCAGCGCTCATTGCTGCCAAAGACTTACGCATGATTCTTGATTTCATGAATTAACCAACCTTTGGTAGGGCATCTGCAGCGATTGCAGGACGCGTGTACTTGAGCTCTGTAACTGCACCATTTGCAGAGTCTGTTGTCCAGACCTTACGAGGTGAATCAACAGGAATGAGTGCAGTTTTTGCATCGTACTTACCGACCCAGAAACCTGTGAATGCTTCGTGTGTTGTTGCAGAGTATCCAAGTGGCGCAAGAGCAGCACTTGACAACTTTGCGCCATTGTTCTTGACGTAAGCGATGATTCCTGGGCGAGTGAGATTCTTACCTGCGCCTAGGAGAGCTGATGTCATGAGATATCCAATATTCATTCCTTGAAGAACGTTGTTATCCCATCGTTTATCAGGACCCTTATTGAATTCGTCATTGATTTTAATGAAAGCCTTGACGTATTCATCTGTGGTTTCTGAAGGTGATGGAGCGTGGGATGCTGAAATTGTTCCAGCAAGGAGTCCTGCTGATGAAGCTGCAGGGATTCCACCAGCACCAAGAATGGTCTGGAATGTTGTCGCATCTGAACCTACTGAGATCACGACAAATTGTGGCTTGTAACCAATCTTGGCAGCTGCTCCGACAGCAATCGCAAATGCTGATGCGACCGCTCCCACAAACACAACCTCAACTCCGTTGGCCTGTAGCTGCTTCATCTGAGCATCAAGACCAAGCGATCCTTGTGTGCCGGCGATGAATGTTGCAGCAGTTTTTCTTGCTTCGAAAGTAAGACCAGAAATTTTGAGTCCTTCGACAGTGTTACGGCCGAAGTCATCGGTCTGATAGAGAATTCCCAGCTTCTTGGTTGGGAAGTTCTCCTTGACATACTTACCCAAGATTTTCGCTTCAGTTACGTAAGTACCGAGCGCACCGAAAGTTGTTGGATACTTCTTAGGGTCTGTGTAGAAGCCGCTGTATCCGCTATTCACAAATAGATCCGGAATTCCACGGCGATTAATATCTTTGATAACAGAGATGTGGGTTTGTGTACCAACGCTACCCACCATTGCAAAGACTTTATCTTTATTGATCAGCGCTGAGGCTGTAGTGACAGTGAGGCCAGCCTTATAAGCATCATCCTTTACAACGAGCTTAATTTTTCGGCCGTGTACGCCACCTTTTGAATTTACATAATCAAAATAGGCGCGCATGGCGTCATCTACCTTGTTATAACCAGGGCTTGCTGGCCCTGTTTGTGGCAACTGCATGCCCAATACAACTTCTGTGGCACTGACACCTGGTGTCGTAGTCGCCTGTGCCGGCAGAATTGATACTGCGAGGGCGCTTGCCGCAAAAGCAGCAACTGTAGTGATCATCCCGCGACGTGTTCGGGACAGAGATGCACGATTTTTCACCGCATTAGCTCTTTTCTTTGCTCCATTTTTACCCAAACCTTGCTATCAAAGGTGTGAGCACTCGGCCCAAGGGTGGGCACGAACAACCCCACGTTAACAGAAGGTGAGATTAATGTGAATGATCAAGGAGCAAAGTCTGAGCGTGTGGGTGGGTTTTCTGCCCGCTTTAGACTTTTTTGACAGTTACTTGTGCTTGTGGAGATGCGTACCACCGGCGACTCCTGCCGGATTTATGACCACCGTCAGAATAAGCAAAATGCCGCCCACTAGAGCTGGAAGATAATTCGACACTTGCTCTGAGAGCTCAAAAGAGTGAACCGCATAGTCGATCCAATCAGGAAGGAACACCACCAGCACGCTGCCAATAAAGGCGCCCGCAATACTTCTGATGCCACCAAGAATTGCACCCGTGAGCAACAGAAGTGAGAGCGAGGTTGGATACGTACTCGGACCTACAGAACCTCGTAATCCGTAGAGCGCTCCTGCAAGGCCAGCAAAGGCTGCTGAAATTGTAAAGACAAAAACTTTCTGTCTGGAAACCTTGACCCCGGTTAGTGCGGAAGCGATTTCATGGTCACGTATGGAACGCCAAACACGACCAGAGCGAGAGAGGAGCAAGTTCGAAGCAAAAAAGAGCGCGACAAGTGCAAATGGAAGCGCAACATAGAATTGCCACATCTCATAACTTGGATCTCCAAAGGCATTTACAAACCACTGAGGCGGATAACCAACATCTACCTGCAACCCCTCATCGCCTTTGAAAACAGATCCGAATCGATTTGCAATTGATGGAATAGCAAGTGCGACGACAAGTGTTGAGCCTGCTAAGTAAGGACCGCTGAGGCGAGCCGCAACGGTGCCAAGAATTAAGCCGGCGAATCCACCGCTAACAATTGCCGATGGAACCGCAATCCATAAAGACATACCAAGATTGATAATCATTAATGCAGTGCTATATCCACCGATCGCCATGAGCGCGCCTTGGCCAAGTGAAATTTGGCCAGAAATTCCAGTAAGTATTACGATCGAAAGAATTCCAATAAAGAGAATAAGAGTTACTGCGAGTTGACCTTGATTGTATGGCTCAAAACTTCTCGCGGCCAAGAAAATAATGAGTCCAAAAAGAACCGTCCGGATAGAACTCTTGCGAACGATAGATTTTGGGTGTGAGTTAGACACGACGCGTATCCCTTCCACCAAGAATGCCTCGAGGGCGCACAATTAGGACGAATATCAAGACGGCAAGAATTGCTAGATAGATATCTTCTGGAGTCATGTAGTAGTTAACAAAAGAAATCACAAATCCCAGAATGAATCCGCCAATTACAGATCCTGGAAGACTATCAAGACCACCAACGACTGCTGCCGTAAATCCGATGATGAGCGCGAGGTCGAGAGTATATGGAGATAGGTTTGAGGTTGGAGTGAGTAAGAGTCCAGCGAGAGAGGATGCAGCACCAGAAATAGCCCAACTCAAAGCTCGCACTCCATTGGTGCGGATTCCACTGAGTTTTGCAACTTCTTGGTCGAGTGCACTTGCTCGCATTGCCAATCCCACGCCGGTTTTCTTAAAGAAGAGAACGGTGAGAACAAGAGTGATAGCAACCACTGTCACAACAAAGAGATCAAATGAAGTAAACGGCATCACTCTGCCGGCAAATGTGTAACCCTCCTGCGCGAAAGGAGCCTGAAACCCGCGTTCTTCTGCCGCCCAAATAACTCCCGCTAAAGCTTGGAGCACGCCCAGTATTCCTAGCGATGCAATCACTGGAACGGCCGATCGCATGGATTGGCTACTGAGTAACTCGGTTTGCTTCTTATTTGAAAGAGGTCGCATAACAACCAGATCGAGGAATACACCCAAAAGTGCGCCGGCAGCAATTGCTACAAAAAACGCCAACCAGTATGAATATCCATTCATGATCAATGTCGATGCTATGTATGTGCTGAACATGGCTTGACCCATTTGGGCGAAGTTAACAATGCCAGCACCACGCCATACAAGAACTAATCCCATTGCAACGAGTGCGTAAATTGCACCACGTGAGGTGCCAGTGAACAAAGCTGCTATAAATGTATCCATCAATACCCCAAATAAGCCGCGCGAAGATTAGCGTCAGCTTTAAGTTCATTTGCAGGGCGATCTGCTACAACTTTACCGAGTGATAGCAACACACCATGATCTGCAACACCGAGAGCTGTATTTGCATTTTGCTCAACAAGTAACACAGTGAGGCCCGTCTTCTCACTCAGAGTTTTAATGGAATCAATGATCTGCTCAACAACCAAGGGCGCAAGACCCAAAGAAGGTTCATCTAACAATAGAAGAGAGGGACGAGAAACTAACGCGCGACTAATCGCAAGCATCTGGCGCTCGCCACCAGAAAGGGTGCCGGCAAGTTGCCTGCGGCGTTCCAGCAATCGTGGGAAAAGCGTATACAACTCTTCGGTAGCCACAGCAATATCTCGTTTATGAGTCCTTCGTCGGAACAGAGAACCCATCAGAATATTTTCTTCGACCGTCAATGCTGAGATAACGGCATGTCCTTCGGGAACATGTGCAACGCCCAGACGCACAATTTCTTCCGGGCGTAAATTCAAAAGCGATTGGCCATTCCATGAAATCGATCCTGATGATGGTTTTTCTAAGCCCGAGATAGTGCGAAGCAAGGTGCTTTTGCCAGCTCCATTAGCGCCAATAACGGTCGTAATTCTTGATTCTTTCACTTTCATCGATACAGAATTCAGAGCAATGACTGAACCAAAAGAGGTGGTGAGATTATTTACTTCAAGCATCTGAATTTCCTAATTGATCATTTCCGCTCTGACTCGACGTTCCAAGGTAGGCGGCCAATACTGCAGGATCGCGCTTAACGACATCAAAGGTTCCGCTAGCGATAACTTCTCCAAAATTAAGTACATATACTTGATCCGAAATCGCACCAATAAAATCCACATGATGCTCAACAATTACAATCGCACACTTCTTGCGCAGCTGAATAAGAAGATTGGCAAACTTATCAATGTCATCCTGACCCAAGCCCGCCGCTGGTTCGTCGAGTAACAAAATTTTCGGATCCATAACCAGAGCTCGGGCGATTGAGACTCGTTTTGTATCTGGATAAGTGAGGTCGCTTGGCATTTTTTCTGCCAGGTCCAGTGCTCCAGCCCACGCCAATGCATCAAGTGCCTTTCGCCTCAACTTAGCTTCGCTCTTTCCAGATAGGCCAAACAAATCTTTCAGAAAGTTTGAATCAGCACTTATGTTTGCACCCATCATGACATTTTCGACCACGCTCAATCCAGCGAAAAGGCCAACGCCTTGGAGAGTTCGGGCGATGGAATATTTCGCCAAGTCATCAGTTGCCGGCCAATCGACTTTCTTGCCGTAGATTTCAATGGTTCCCGAAGTCGGAGCCACTAATCCAGAAATAGAATTAAATAGAGTCGTCTTTCCCGCACCATTTGGACCAATTAAGCCAACAATTGAATTCGGTTCAATTGTAAGAAAAACATCATCGAGAGCGCGCAGACCACCAAATTCAACGGTGAGGTTGGAGATAGAGAGCAAAGACTTCGAACTCACATCTCCTCCTACTCTGTCGCCGGCGAACTAGATCGGTAGATTCTAGGCACACGAGGGCCAATTCGTGTAACTATCTCGTAATTAATTGAGCCACAAGCGGTGCCCCAGTCTTCGGCCGTGTAACCCCCTGC
>JBILSO010000107.1:0-3308 GCA_044372065.1 Candidatus Planktophila sp.
ACTTCCTCACCGCGTTAAAAACTATTAGAGTGTGATCAAAGTTTTCTGACCGTTCTCTTTTGGAGAACTACAAACAAGGAGAAGTAGATGTCACTCATTCCTGACGGGCTTAGATACACCAAGGAACATGAGTGGGTGAAGGAGAGTTCTCCAACAGTTATTCGGATGGGTATCACCGATTATGCCCAAGGTGCTCTTGGTGACATTGTGTATGTTCAGTTACCCAAAGTGGGCGATGTAGTTGTGGCAGATAAAGTTTGTGGCGAAGTCGAATCAACAAAAAGCGTCTCGGAGATCTTTTCTCCAGTGAGCGGAACTGTCATCGCGATCAACGAGTCTCTTGAGGCCAATCCTGAAGTACTCAACACTGACCCGTACGGGGCTGGTTGGTTGGCCGATATCGAAGTCTCGACAGCACCTGAAGGTTTACTATCAGCTGACGGTTACCGTCAAATTACCGCGTAGATCTGCGCTAAGCCCGACTCTTTTTTCCGCTTGATTTATCCCTGTCAGCGTTCTAGTGTCAGCCTTCAGTTGATGTTGAGCTATCTCTAGAGCGTAAGAAAGCGGGTGATTCATGGCATCTCAAGATGATCGTGAACTCACCACAACTCTACGTTTGGGTTCACAGCCAGAAGTTTCACCAACAGAAAGCGCTCTCTTCGAGAGTTACCTCTCTGCAGCTTCCGGTGATGAGCGGGCTATCCTCGAGGAGATTACCAACGGATCTCGCGATAAATCTATGTTGATCATCTTTAAGGGACCAGCGAAAGGTTCTAGATATCTCATAACTCGCGTAGGAGCCACAATTGGTCGCTCACACGAGAGCGAGATTTTTCTTGATGATGTAACGGTATCTCGTACACATGCAGGAATTACCTTTGACGAACAGCAGGTGTGCTTTGTCCTTACTGATCGTTCAAGTTTAAATGGAACCTATATCAACGGTTCAGTAGTTGAAGAAGCACACTTAAGTCATGGTGATGAGGTACAGATCGGTAAATTCCATCTGCTCTTCATTACCGGACAGAAATAATTTACAGGGGAGAGACAGATGAGCGTTCCAGCACGTGCCTATTTAAGTATCGGTGAAGTTCTTTCAAAGCTTCGTGGTGACTTTCCAGATATCACTATCTCAAAAATTCGCTTCCTTGAATCTGAAGGGTTGATTGAACCGCAACGCACCCCGTCTGGCTATCGTAAGTTCACTAGCGCAGATATGGAACGACTTCGCTACGTTCTTCTTGCACAGCGAGACCATTACCTTCCATTGAGAGTAATCAAAGAGAATCTTGACGCCATGGACCGTGGCTTAGAGCCAGCCCCTCTCTCTGGTGGCGGGGCGAGTCCTCGTCCAGCATTAGGTTTAGCCACAGTTGACGGAGAACTATCGCCTTCGAATTTTGCTCCATCTGCAGATATGCGTCTTTCGCGAGATGAACTCGTTAAGGCTTCCGGAGTTACAGATGCTGCACTCACTGAACTTGAGAGCTTCGGACTGATTTCAATTCGTGGTCGTCACTACGATGCTGATGCTCTTTCAGTAGCGACTGCAGTTGCTGCAATGTCAGCATTCGGAATTGAACCACGCCATCTTCGTTCATTTAAATCAGCGGCAGATCGCGAGATAGGTTTAATCGAACAGGTCATCACGCCTTTGAATCGCCAGAAGAACTCTGACTCCAAAGCACGAGCCGAGGAAGTCTCCAAGGAGATCGCTGCACTCTCAATTCGATTGCATGCATCCCTTGTTCGCGCAGGCTTGAATCGTCCACGATAGAGTCGCGTCATGAGCGATGAGGCCACTCCATTCATTAGCATGGAGGTAGTTGGAGTCCGCATTGAGATGCCCTCTAACCAGCCGATCGTCTTACTCAAAGAGATTGATGGCGCACGCTTCCTTCCCATCTGGGTGGGTGCAGCTGAAGCCACAGCTATTGCATTCGCCCAGCAAGGCATCAATCCAGATCGGCCACTGACTCATGATTTGATGCGCGATCTTTTGCAGACCCTTGATGCCACGCTGCTCGCAGTTCAGATCACTCACTTACGTGACGGCGTCTTCTTTGCCACTCTCCAGCTACGTACTCATGAGGATGCCTCCTTGGCGCTCTCGGCGCGACCATCTGATGCCATTGCGCTAGCACTGCGAAGTCAGAGCAATATCGTGGCGTCTCGAGATTTGGTTGAGCAGGTGGGCATTGAGATCCCAGAACGGCTCATCCAAGAGATGGATGCAGATGGCCAGCCGATCGAAGCCCCGAGTGCCGACTTAGAGGCTTTCCGTGAGTTTTTAGATCAGATCAATCCAGAGGACTTCGCAGGATAAGTCTAAACCTCTAGTTGAGGTTTGCCTCGTGTCGGTCATTGAATGAGGCAAGAGGGCTGCGTATATTTGCTTACCAGAGCAGCTCTTCCCCAAGAGAAATGAGAAACTCGTGACCTCCCCAGTTACGCCAGGTACACCAGAGATCGGTTATCGCGGAGCTACAGCATGTTCTGCCGCTGGAATTTCTTACCGTCAGCTCGATTATTGGGCGCGTACCGGACTTGTTGAACCAAGCGTGAGAAGTGCAACAGGTTCTGGAACTTCACGACTTTATGGTTTTCGTGACATTCTCGTTCTAAAAATTGTTAAGCGCTTACTCGATGCTGGAATTTCATTGCAAAACATTCGTACCGCTGTAACTCATTTGCGCAGTAGGGGAGTAACTGAGTTGGAGCGCATCACTTTGATGAGTGATGGCGCTTCAATTTACGAGTGTGCAAGCGCTGACGAAATCGTTGACCTTCTCGCAGGCGGACAAGGTGTATTCGGAATCGCGGTAGGCAAGGTTTGGCATGAAGTAGAAGGGTCATTGGCAAACCTTCAAGGCGAGGTTGAAGGTTCACCTGCGCGTGTTGAAGGTAACGATGAACTTTCAATGCGCCGCAAGGCTAAAGGCGCGTAAGCAAGCTTTCCCCTCTATATTTCTCCTCTGCGAAGTCAACAGGGGGTTTAGTGGCTATCGAGCGCAAGTTTGAGGATCGACATATTGGTCCGACACATCGTGATGAACTGGCGATGCTTAAAGCCCTTGGCTATGAAGATTTAGAAAGTTTTATCAGCGAGGTAGTTCCTTCAAATATTGCCATCAAAGGTGTTATTGAAGCGTCGATAGATGCTGGCGTTACCGAAGTTGAAGCGATATCTGAACTGAAGGTATTGGCATCCAAAAACAAAGTTCTCACTTCGCTCATCGGTACTGGTTACTACGGGACCATCGTTCCGCCCGTGATTAAACGCAATGTTCTGGAAAATCCTGCCT